>JANPLP010000549.1:0-8925 GCA_031426595.1 Planctomycetia bacterium
TTGGATGGCGGGCGGCGGAACACGCGGCGGAACGACTTACGGTCAGTCCGATGATTTGGCCTTTAACGCTGTCGAGAATCCTGTCCATGTTCACGACTTTCAAGCAACTTTGATGCACCTACTTGGAATTGATCACGAACGGCTGACTTACCGGTTTCAGGGACGTGATTTTCGGTTGACGGACGTGCATGGAACTGTCGTTCATGACGTAATTGCGTAAGGAGAGGCGGGCCAATCGATCCGCCCTAAGCGTTAGCGATCCGTAGAGTCGTTACAAGCGGCGTAACCCTTCAGTGGTTGGGTGTATTTAGACGGGATCTCGCCTAGTTTATCCCGCCAGTGGGTTGTCCCAGAACTACTTTTCCAAGTGTTGAGTTCACCTTGGGCTCATCGGCGTAGTAGTTTTCTGGCGTCTAACATGGCGAAGTCGAAACGAGCTCAATTTAGACGAAGCAGTCTTCGCGGCACGGCGGTAGTCGAGCTAGCGATCACGCTACCGGTATTTGTCTTGATCCTGTTCGGGACCATCGAAACGACGACGATGATTTTCTTGCAGCAGTCGCTGGAGATTTGTGCTTACCAAGCTGCACGTGTGGCGATGATTCCGAGTTCGACAACGGCGAAGGTCAACACGGCTTGCACTGCGGTGTTAACAGATCGCAAGGTTCGTTCGGCGACGATTAGCGTAACGCCGTCGGATTACGAAACGCAGCCTTATGGAACACTTGTTCGAGTACGTATCACCGCGCCCTGCAATAGCAATAGCCCTTTCTCGCCGTGGTTCTATGGTGGGCACACGCTCACTGGCGAAGTGACATTGATGAAGGAGTATTAGGTCATGTGCAGTTTTACTCCAAGCCGACCGGTACGGCATACGCTGCGACGCCGAGGTGCCGTCATTGTGTTGATGGTTTTGTTGTTACCCATCGCGGTTTTGATGGCCGCTATTGCCATTAACTTGGCTTACCTTGAACTCGCACGCACGGAGTTGGTCATTGCAACCGATGCGGCGGCGAGATCGGGTGGCCGCGACCTGATGACCACTGGCAGCATGACCGCTGCGCGAGCTCGAGCGCAGCAACTGGCACTTGCGAATTCAGTGGCGGGTACAGGGCTAAGATTATCGAACGCTGACGTTCAATTTGGAACTTCGACGCGTGCTGCGGGTGGACGCTACAACTTTTCACCTAACCTTTTGAATCCAAATTCGTTACGAGTCACTGCGCATCGCGACGGGGCGAACGCGAGTGGCCCGATTCCGTTGCTCATGCCGAGTGTGTTGGGAACCAGCTCGGTGACCACAACGCAAGAAGCGATTTCAACTCAGATGGAGGTCGATATCGGACTGGTTGTTGATCGCTCGGGATCGATGGCTTATGCGGCTGGTGAAATTGCGGGCGCATTGCCTGTGCCTGCATTGGCTCCTGCCGGTTGGGTATGGGGTGATCCGGTACCGGTTGGATCGCGATGGTTGGATCTTGTGGCATCGGTGAATGTATTTGCAAGCGAGTTGGCTGCTTCACCCGGCGCAGAACTACTTTCGCTTAGCAGCTACAACAATGCCGCGATTACCAACGTCAGCTTAACCGCCAGCTATGGAAGTGCTGTCGCGGCGATGAATCTGTACTCGATGAGTTTTGCGAATGGTGCGACCAATGTTGGGGGCGGCATTGCTGAGGGAGCGGCGGCTATCCTTTCGAGCCCCGCGCAGCGGACGGGGGCTGCGAAAGTGCTGATTGTGATGACCGATGGCATGCACAACACGGGTCTAGATCCATTGATTGCTGCGCAAGCCGCGGCTGATGCAGGGATCATGATTTTCACGGTGACATTTTCTGACGAAGCCAATCAATCCGGGATGCAGCAAGTGGCGACGATTGGTAGCGGTAGACACTATCATGCAACCACAGCCGCTGAGCTAACCGCGGTGTTCCGTGATATTGCGTCCTCACTTCCAACTCTTTTAACAAAGTGATCCCTCTGATGTCACTTTCAAACAACCCAAATACGACCCAGGGAGAGTTGCGTCCGCTCGGGTTAAACGTGGATCAGTCGCGATCCGGAGTAATGCGCCAGGCAGACAATCAGTTATCCCGGCGCGGTGCGACGATGGTAGAGTTTGCATTGACATTACCGATCGTAATGTTATTTTTTTGGGCATCGATCGAATTCGCGCGAGCATCGATCTTACAGCATGCGATTGATAACGCAGCTTATGAAGCTTGTCGGGCAGTGATTGTCCCAGGGGGCACTGTCGCTGAAGCGACGATAGAAGCCAACAGGACCCTGTCGGCTTTCAGCATTACTGGTGCTACTGTAACCGTAACACCCAACCCAATTACAGAAGCTAGTACTCAAATTACATGCCAGGTATCCGCACCGGCATCGAATAGCATGTGGGGCATCCCCAAGTTTTTCAGCGGCAAGACACTCACTGCAAAATCTACTTTGATTGCAGAGCGTGAACCTGCGCAGCAAGCCACAGTGCTGAGTCCCTGATGCGTTTGCAGCTGTCCGCCTATGCCCAATCTAGCGGGCTATGCCAGGCTTGGAACAGACTCTTCCAAGACTCGTTAATGAGCGTTGTCTTATTATCGGCAATCCTAACTTCGGCATGGTCAGCGACTTGACCCAATTGAATAAGTGGCAAGCCGGCGAACAGTTTTTCGAGGGCGGCTTTTGATTCAGGCTCGACTTCGATGACGAAGCGCGTATTCGATTCGGAGAAAAGCAATTCGGTTGCAACGAGATGATCGCGAGCTGCAGCCGCGGCGATGTCTACCGACAATCCGAACTCGCCAGCGAACGCCATCTCGGCGAGGGTTGTCGCTAGGCCACCTTCACTGAGATCGTGGCATGACCGAACAAGTCGCTGGGAGATAGCAGCGTGCATCGTATGGAAAAGTTGTTTCGCAATATCAAGCCGCACTTGGGGTACTTGTCCGCCCGAGTGATTTAGGACTTGGAAAAAATGCGAGCCGCCGAACTCTCGATAGGTAGTGCCGACTAAGTAGAGTAAGTTACCGGCTTGTTTGAGATCCATCGTCACGCAATCACCAACATCGTCAACTTGGCCCATCGCGCTAATTAGCAGCGAGGAGGGGATCGCAATCGATTGCTTGATGTTATTGTCATCGAGCCAAGTGAATTCATTGTTGAGGCTATCCTTGCCGCTTATGAATGGGGTTTGCCAAGCGACAGCGACATCATGGCACGCGAGTGCGGCGCGAACGAGTGTGCCGAGGGTTTCGGGGCGATCGGTATTTCCCCAGCAGAAGTTATCGAGGATAGCCAGTCGATTTGGGTCGGCGCCGACCGCGATGGCATTGCGGACCGCTTCGTCGATGGCGCTGGCGGCCATATGGTAAGGATCGTAATCGCCATAGTTTGGATTCATCCCGCAGCTAATCACAACTCCGCGACGGCTATTCAAGCGGGGTCGCACGACTGCGGCATCTCCGGGACCGGCACACGAAGGTCCGACGAGCGGTTTGATGGCGCTGCCGGATTGAACTTCGTGATCGTATTGGCGAATGATCCAATGTTTGCTGGCAACATTCAAGGAACCGAGAATTTGCTTCAGCGCGTTCTCAGTGGCAGCCTGATCGAGTCGCGGGATGGGTGTGTCAACGGTTGCAGGCGGCGTATAAGTGGCGCTACGAACGACGGGGGGTCGGCCGCCGTGGAGGAACTCCATTGAGAGTACGCCGACTTCTTGGCCGTCGTACATGAGTCGCAGATTGCCGGTGGGAACGAACTGGCCGATAACGGTCGCTTCGACACCTTCGGATTGACAGAGTTTTTGCAGTCGATCGAGGTTTGCGGGAGGAACTGACATGACCATGCGTTCTTGAGCTTCGCTGATCCAGATCTCAGTGTAGCTAAGACCTTCATATTTCAGCGGTGCGCGTTCGAGCCACACTTCGGCCCCGATCTCTTCGCCCATCTCGCCGACTGCGCTGCTAAAGCCGCCAGCGCCGCAATCGGTGACTGCTGAGTAAAGGCCTTCATCGCGAGCTTGGAGCAAGACATCGAGGACCATTTTTTCCGTGACTGCATTGCCGATTTGCACCGAACCGCCAGAGATCGATTCGCTGCTGCTGGTGAGTTCTGCAGAGCTGAACGTGGCGCCGTGGATTCCATCGCGGCCTGTTCGACCGCCGAGGGCTACGATCCAGTCGCCCGCCATCGGGCATTTCTCAGCTTTGTCGACTGGGAGCAGGCCCGCGTTGCCGCAATAGACGAGCGGATTACCGAGGTAACGGCGATCGAAGTAAACTGCGCCATTGACGGTTGGGATGCCCATGCGGTTGCCATAGTCGCGAACACCGGCGACGACACCCTTCATAACACGGCGGGGATGTAGCACGCCGGGAGGTAGAGTCGCAGGATCCGTATCAGGCGGCGCGAAGCAAAAAACATCGGTATTGCAAAACGGTTTCGCGCCGAGTCCGGTGCCGAGAGGGTCACGGATGACGCCGCCGATGCCGGTATTCGCGCCCCCGTAGGGCTCGATAGCGCTCGGATGGTTGTGTGTTTCGACTTTGAAGACGACGTGATACTCATCATCGAATTTCACAACGCCGGCGTTGTCCTTGAAGACGCTAACGCACCAGTCATCTTTGCCTAGTTGACCGCGAATGGTCTGAGTGGCTTGAAAGATAGTTTCCTTCAGCATGTTTTTAAACTGGCGATCGCCATTCTCGTCTGAGTAGGCGATGCGACCGGCAAGCGTCTTGTGGCTGCAATGTTCGCTCCACGTCTGAGCGATCGTTTCAAGTTCTATGTCGGTGGGGTCGCGATCGAGTTTTTGAAAATGTTGCTGAATGGTCTGCATTTCAGCCAGCGACAGATACAGCTGGCCGGTGCGACTGAGGGACAGCAGTTGATCGTCGTTGAGTCCTCGGATGTCTACTTTGGAAAGTTGAAACTTATAAGCTGTGCCGACATCGATACGTTCGAGGTTGAGCGGTCCGACTATCACGCGTTCGATGGAGTCGTTGGAGAGCAGCTTTTGACAGAGTCGGTTTAGGGAAGCTTCATCGAGATTGCTGAGCCAGTATTTGCGGAACGTGGTCACTTGTTCGACGGGCAGGCTCATGTCTTGGAGAGCTTGCAAGGTGCTTAATGCGACCGGGTCCATGACGCCGGGTTTGGGGAGTACGTGGACGAGTTGCGTGAGGCCACCGCGACCGTTCACCAATTGCGGATCGCCAACACGGGCGACGGTGGTGGATTCGGTGATGGAGTCAGCGAGCAGTCGGGTCGCCTGACGAGCTTGTTCTTCGGTGATGTTGCCTTGCAGCAAAAAACCGTGTGCGGCTGCGACGGTCAGGTTTGCATCGAGGCCGAGGTCGCGAGCTTCCGATGCGATGTTTTTGCCGGACGTGTCGACTTGACCTGCTGCTGGATGGACATCAATTTCCCAAAGCGTCACGTTTCTGTTTTCCCTCTAACAAGAGTTTTTCAAGTTGAATTCCGTCGCTTTCTCGCAGCGCCACCAGCCATTGTTGGAGGTCGCTGATAAAGTCTTCGAGAGCAGCGACCACGGGCTGGCGATTGTCTTCCAAAATTTGCCGCCACAGATTTGCGCCGCCACTGGCTACACGAGTTGTATCGCACCAACCGGAGGCTGCCAGGGGGAGCAATTGGGCGGGTGTGGCCGCGGCGAGAGCAGAGGCGAGGATGTGCGGCAAGTGGCTGATTCGCGCAACTGCGGCATCATGATCGGTGGGATTGAGTCGTAGCGTTCGAGCGCCGAGGGAATGCCATAACTGTTCGGTGGCCTGTACGCGTGCAGCGTTGGAGGATTCATCTGGTGTGACGATGACCAGCTTGCGATCTAGCAAATTCTCGCGGGCATGCTCGACGCCGCTTTTTTCACTGCCAGCTAGAGGGTGTGAGCCAACGAAGTTCGCGGCGACTGGCGATTGCGCCACGGCAGCGACGATCGACTGTTTGGTGCTTCCTACGTCGGTAATGAGGCCAGTCGGCATGGTCACGAAGCATTTCTGTGCGAAATCTGCAACGCTTTGAACCGGGGTGCAAATGATGGCGAGATCAGCGCCGCGGCATGCATCCTCTAGTGAGTCCGCGCTGGCATCGATGGCTCCGCGAGCGATCGCCGTATCAAGCGAATTGCTGCGGGGGCTGAAGCCGATTACTTGTTTGGCAATCCTTCGAGTTCGCAGCGCCATTCCGATCGAACCGCCCAGCAGACCGACGCCAACGATTACCGCTCGATCAAACTGATTCACAAGTTGCCTTTCGTCGAGCGGACGGGTGTTCGGAGAAGTGGAGTGGGACGCGATTGTAATCTGAACTGGAAATGATAGCCGAAGTGCGCGCGTTGGCTCAGTCCGGGCAACTGAATTCTCCTGAAAGATGCGGACGAAAGAAAGGTCGAAACATTGCCAGAAACATGGCAGAAACGGGAGTTGCAGATTGCTACTTGGTTACCAACTGCTGCGATTCTGTAACGGTCAATTGTCCGCGCGATAGAGTACGGTTAAACTGCTGTTTTCCGCCACGAAGCTTCGGAGCCACCTGATGACAACGACCGCGAAACCCGCCAACGCCCCATCATCTGTGGGTAAATTGATCTTGGACGGAAAAGAGATCGAGCTCCCGGTGGTCGTCGGGACTGAAAATGAACACGGGCTGGACATCTCGAACCTGCTTAAGCAAACCGGCCACATCACATTGGATGAGGGCTTTGTCAACACGGGCAGTACGACGAGCGCGATCACGTATCTCGACGGTGACGTTGGAATTTTGCGTTATCGAGGTTATCCGATCGAAGAGATCGCTGAGCATTGCGACTTTGTCGAGACTTCCTATTTGCTGATTTACGGCACTTTGCCGACCGCCACGGAGCTAGCGAATTTCCGCGAGTCGATTCGTCGGCATACGATGATCCATGAAGATATGCGGTCGTTCTACAACGGCTTCCCGAAGGATGCCCATCCCATGGCGATTCTGTCGTCGGTCGTGGGTGCTCTGTCAACTTTCTATCAGGATTCGCTCGACCCGCACGATCCGCGTCAGGTGGAAGTGTCGATTCACCGGTTGCTGGCCAAGTTGCCGACGATTGCCGCGTACAGCTATAAAAAATCGTTTGGTCAGCCGTTCATGTATCCTCGAAATGAGCTGAGTTATTGCGAGAATTTTCTGAGGCTGATGTTTGCGGTTCCGTCGGAAGAGTACGAACCCGATCCCGATTTTGTGGAAGCCTTGAATTTATTGCTGATCGTGCATGCCGATCACGAGCAGAACTGCAGCACTTCAACGGTGCGGATGGTTGGTTCATCGAATGCGAATTTGTTCGCGTCGATCTCCGCAGGAATTTGTGCGCTTTGGGGACCATTGCATGGTGGCGCGAATGAGGCTTGTGTGAACATGCTTCAGAACATCGTGGCTGATGGCGGCAATGTCCAGAAGTATGTGGATATGGCCAAAGACAAGTCATCGAATTTTAGGCTGAGCGGTTTCGGCCATCGCGTTTATAAGAATTACGATCCGCGAGCCAAGATCATTAAGAAAGCGTGCGACAAACTGTTGGCTAAGCTGCACTTGAACGATCCATTGTTTGAAGTCGCTCAGAAGCTCGAGGAGGTAGCGCTGAAAGATCCTTATTTTGTGGAACGCAAGCTTTACCCCAACGTAGATTTCTATTCCGGTATCATATACCGAGCAATGGGCCTGCCGGTTCAGATGTTCACCGTGTTGTTTGCGATCGGGAGGTTGCCTGGCTGGATTGCACATTGGGTCGAGATGCACCAGTCGCCCACGAAGCGAATTGGTCGTCCACGACAGGTGTATACGGGCCCAACCAAGCGGAAATTGATTCCGATGGAACAACGTTAAGAGCATCTCGGCAGGTTCGGCGGCGCGATCATCAATCTGTTTTGTTAAGTGGCTAGCGTCAGCATGACATCGATCATCGAAGAAGCCATTGAAATGCTCGCCGCGCCGCTCGAGCGACCGATTGAGCAACTGAGTTTGCTGCGGCAGTCGCTGTTATTCGCGGAATTGTCAAAGGTTTCGTATTACCGACCGGATATTGTCAACGCGGCGTTTTCAGCAGCCGGCTTTGAGAACATCGAGTATTTTGATCGCGATGGAGCTCAAGCCTATATCTTCGAGCATCAACATGACTGCATTGTTGTTTGTCGCGGTACTGAACCAAACGACTGGAATGATATCAAGGCGGACGTGAACGCGTTGACCGTGTTAGCCGAGACCGCTGGACGAGTTCATCGTGGCTTTAAGCGAGAAGTTGACGATCTATGGCCGCGTCTCGAACGCGCGCTCAAGGACAACAGCAAACCGCTGTGGTTTGCAGGGCATTCGCTGGGCGGTGCGATGGCGACAATTTGTGCTGGCCGCTGCAAACTGGCGGAAATACCCTCGAACCCGACTGGTCTATTTACTTTCGGCAGTCCTCGTGTGGGAACGACGCGGTATATCAACTACGTCAAGATTCCGCATTACCGCTGGGTAAACAACAATGACATTGTAGCGCGTGTTCCGCCCGCTTGGATGGGTTACCGACATGGAGGCCGCGAGCTTTACTTCAACGCCTTCGGACGTTTGCGAAATTATTCGACCGCACGTCGTTTCCGCGACAGTTGGTACGGATTTGCGATGTCGCTTCGAAAGTGGAAAGTGGATCACTTGATTGATCACGCATTGACCAGTTATCTCGAGAACATTAAGCGTGCCATTGAGGACGAGGCGAATGGGCGCATCAAGCCGGTTTTGAAGAACGTCTCAGCCGTTTAGAGCGTTTTTTTGGGAGTTTTTGAGTTTGCAGGACTGGAGCACGGCATCGAGACGGCTGGTTACAATAAACGATTCGCCTACAATCCCATATCTAAAGTCTTCTCTATCACCTGATTCGGGCTAAGCCGCTTATGTTGGTAC
>JANPLP010000550.1:0-13617 GCA_031426595.1 Planctomycetia bacterium
GGCTTTCGAACGGCAACGCGGCGGCATTCGGGATTGGCCGAAATGGGAGCTGTTGCCGAAACACTTTTAAACGAAACGTCACTACCGCAAGTCTTTGGCTTGAATCAGCAAACAGCCCTGCGCTCCGAAAGCAAGAATCTAACTCAATTTGGCCAAAAGTTCAATCAAGCTTAGTATGTTGAAGCGATCAAAACCCTGTCGAACATCCACTTAAAATCAAATTTCGATCTATACAGTCTCAACGAGGCACTTTTGTGAAGCACTACCCGCGGCCAATTACCACCACGGAATTAAATTTCCCCAAACGTCAGGGGAAAGTTCGCGACGTTTACGATCTGGAAAACGCATTGTTGATAGTTAGCACAGACCGCATTAGCGCTTTCGATTGGGTCCTTCCGAGCGGAATTCCCAATAAAGGTCGAGTGCTGACGAAGCTTAGCCAGTTTTGGTTCGAACGGCTGCCAGTGGAGCACCACATGTTGTCGATGGAAATTCCGGCTGACTTGAACCTCTCCGATGCTGATCGCGCAATGCTCACCGGTCGCAGCATGGTGGTTCGCAAGGCAGAGGTTGTGCCATTCGAGTGCGTCGTGCGCGGTTACCTCGAGGGCTCTGGTTGGAGTGAGTATCAACGATCGAGCGAAGTCTGTGGAGTTGCGTTGCCTGCCGGCTTAACGCAGTGCGATCGCTTGCCCGAGCCAATCTTTACCCCCGCAACTAAAGCTGCATCGGGGCACGATGAAAATGTGAGCTTTGACTATATGGTCAACCAAATTGGAATTGATACCGCGAGTAAGCTGCGAGACCTGAGCCTGGAGGTGTATCGCCAAGCTGCCTCGTATGCCGCCACCCGCGGGTTGATCATCGCGGATACAAAGTTTGAATGGGGCTGGTACGAAGGTCGATTGATATTGATCGACGAGGTGCTGACACCTGACAGTTCGCGGTTCTGGCCCGCTGATCAGTACCGACCAGGCCAAAGCCAGCTGTCATTTGATAAGCAGTTTGTGCGTCAATGGTTGCTGCAGACAGACTGGGATCGCAATAGCCCCCCGCCCGAATTGCCAGGGGCCATTATTGAACAGACTGCCGACAAGTACGTCGATGCCTACGAGCGACTTAGTGGAATCGCGTTCAACTAGACGCTGCTGGGCTCGATTTTGAGGCTTCAAAATGGGGCTTTGAAGGTTCGCTTGATCCGGCAGCATCGTTTGACAGTCCCCTGCTACAATACCGCTTCCCATCTAACAACTCAACGCTGACAGTTGCTCGCACGCCGGGCTTCGCCGAGAATCAATGTCTGAATATCCACCCAGCCCCGACAGCCCTGGCAAAATAAATATTACTCCGCAGCGACGAAAGGCTGCGGTGGTGTTTATATTCATCACCGTGCTGCTAGATGTGCTTTCGCTGAGCGTCACGATTCCTGTTCTTCCGCCACTTATCAAAGAGTTCGCGGGAGGTGATTTCGAGTCGGGGTCGCGCTATCACGGTTGGTTCGTGACAGTGTGGGCCATGATGCAGTTTATTTTCTCGCCGATTATGGGGGCGCTCAGCGATCGCTTCGGACGGCGACCTGTGATTCTTTTATCTTGCTTGGGGCTCGGGCTAGACTATATCCTGATGGCACTCGCGCCAAACTTAACGTGGCTGTTTATAGGGCGCGTGCTGTCCGGGATCACAGCATCGAGTTTCTCGACGGCGGGCGCCTATATCGCAGACGTGACTCCCCCAGAAAAACGGGCCGCAAGTTACGGAATGTTGGGGGCCGCATTTGGGCTGGGCTTTGTGATTGGTCCGGCTCTCGGTGGCGTGCTTGGCGAGTATAGCTTGCGATTACCGTTTTGGGTCGCTGCGTTCTTGACCCTAGTGAGCGCGATGTACGGCGCATTTATTTTGCCTGAGTCGCTTAGCAAAGAGAACCGCACTTCGTTCTCATGGCGTCGCGCCAACCCACTTGGCTCACTTCGATTGCTGCGATCACATCCTGAGTTGCTAGGACTAGCCAGCGTTCTGCTCTTGTATCAACTTTCGCATCAAGTTTTTCAATCCGTGTTCGTATTTTATACGACCTATCGATACGGTTGGACCGAGAAGACGACCGGTTTAACACTGATGGTAGTAGGGTTGATGAGCGTATTGATGCAAGGCGTGGTTGTGCGACGTACCGCGGCAGCACTGGGCGAACGCCGTATGCTGATCATTGCCTTAGCCTTCGGTGCCGCTGGCTATATCATTTATGGTGTCGCTGAGAACGGTTGGATTTTTTGGCTCGGCATTCCAGTCTTCTCATTGGTAAGCTATTTTTCGGCAGCTATCCAAGGTTTGATGACGCGGCGTGTGTTGGCCAGCGAACAAGGGCAACTGCAAGGAGCGAATAGCTCGCTCATGGGAATCTCCGGCATGATCGGCCCCTGGATTTTTGCGAACGTTTTCTCGTTTGCCATCAATGAAAACAACTCCGTAAACTTCCCAGGCTTGCCGTTCATGCTGGCAGCGAGTTTGCACCTCATTGCACTCATCGTCGCTATGATCATTGTCAAACCGAATTCCACACACCACACTTCGACGAGCGAGCCTGCAAGCTCCGAAGGGGCCGTATCCGCCGACTAACGCGTGGTCGGATTCAATAAGACGTTTCGACGTGTGTGCACCTGCGGCGCTTCGACCGAACTTTTTTGTGTTGTGTGACCGATCAGTTCCAGTTATCGATCTTGAGATCGTTCGGCGATGGTTTCCCAGTTCCTTGTTCGATTAGCGACTTGAGGCTGAGCAAAAATGTTGCCCACTTGGTACTGCAATGTGCTGTGAACTCAACTGCTTCGCGCCAATTCTCGTGTCGGAAAAGCACGATCGTAAAGTCGCCTTCCTGGACCAGTTCAAAAATAATCTCGGTACCGATCCATTCCGGAGGACCTGATTTGCAGCGCCAGCGCACTCGTGCATCCGGCTGGCATTCGACGACGTCCATAACCATGAATCCGAGCTCCTCGCCGCTGAAGTCTAAGAAGCGGACCTCAAAGCTGTTCCCGGCGGTCGAGTCACCAGTGGTCGTTTGCGTCCACCACTTGGAAATACCTTGGACAGTCGACAGCGCTTCGTAAACCGGCTTCGGCAGAGCTTGAATCCCAATGCGATGAATAATGTCAACCATGGCGAGGCCTTGAGGTAAAGTTTGGAGTTCGATAATTGTTGAAGCGAAAGTGCATTCACTCTTCGACAAAGGACTTTAATCGGAGCAACGCGTCCTCCCATTGGCGCGAGATGGCGGCGAGCGATTGGGTGGCGGTTTCGAGCGTTTTGGGTTCTAACTGAAAGAGATTTTCGCGGCCCCGGCGGACGCCGCGGATGAGAGCAACCGATTCGAGAATTTCTAGGTGTTTACGAATGGCTTGTCGTGTTTGCGGACGGCCTTCGGAAAGTTCAGTGATGGAACATAAGTTCCCCTCCCCCAACTGAAGCAAAAGCGACAATCGCGTCTCATCGCCAAGTGCGGCGAAGAGTGGTACGTGCTTCACGAGTCGAGATTCAACTTTATTGTTGACCAATATATTTCTCGATGTTCTTGATCTGCTCGGTCCAGCCACCCTCGTTCATGCGAAACGCTTCGCTGCGTCGCGTTTCGGGAATGGCATCAAAACCAGACTCGGTAACTGTCAACAAAATGCCGCGTTCGATCTGTTGCAGCAAGAATTCAACCGTAGTGGGCATTTCATGTGAGTAGTCGACGTTCGGTTCAATTGCATAGGGATGCCAAGTGAATGCGAACCGCGTCATCGGCTCGATCGACACAACCATCACCTCCATCCGAAAGTGCTCGTATCCCGGATAGGTAATTTGTCCATAAGCGCGCTTTCCAACTTCGAACGGAACTTCAAGCCTAACTCGAAACCAATCGCTGAATTGCTGGTAGTCCGTCAACGCGCCCCAGGCTCGTTCCAGAGGGGCATGGATCACGATACTCTTTTCGATTGAGTTTGTAGAACTTTTCATTTGTGCTACCTTCTTCTCGGGCGAATTTCTGTGTTGTTTACTTAGACTAAACTCTCTGCGAGACGTGCGTTTCTATTGTGCAACCTTTGGGTTGCATGTTAGTCTGCTCGTGGCTGACTACGCAAGAGTGGAAAAAAATTTTGCTCGTCGATTTAGCCTGATCTCTTTCGACAACAGTGAGACAATTCATCCCCTCCATTCACAGGACTCAGACAATGAAGCGTTCGTGCTTGCAATCGATTTCACTCTGCTTGATGGTCATCGCTGGAAACCTGCTGGCTCAGGAACCTCCGATGTCTGAACCCACTAAGGAACACCAATGGCTAGCGCAGTTCGTCGGTGAATGGGCTACGGTAGCGAAAGGGACGATGGCGCCTGGGCAGCCTCCGATGGAATGTTCTTACAAACTAAGTTCGAAGATGCTGGGTGGCTTTTGGGTCATCAATGAAATGAAGGGTGACATGGCCGGCACACCCATGAACGGAATTCAGACTATCGGCTACGACGAAGCTAAGAAGAAATACGTCGGGACTTGGGTCGACTCGATGATGCCTTTCATGTGGCGGTACGAGGGGAGTGTTGATAAGTCGGGTAAGATCCTTACGCTTGAGGCCGACGGACCGAACTTCGCCACACCTGGCAAGCTCACCAAGTTCCAGGATATCTACGAATTCAAATCCGCCGACGAGGTCGCTGTCACTTCCAAGATGCTTGGTGAAGATGGCACCTGGATCACTTTCCTGTCAGGAACTTCCAAGCGACAGAAGTAAGCAAGCTCTACTGCGTAGAGCTCTGCATCGACTTACAGCGTCTTTAAGTATTCCAGCACGGCTGTACGCTCTTCGGCGTTCAGCTCAAGCGGGAAAGTGTGACCTTCGGCCGACTTACCTAGAACCCGCGTGTCAAAGTAAGTTCGCTTGATTGCCGCGTCGCCTAAACGTCGAGGGACATCCGGCAGTGATTCCACGGTCAACCCAATGCGCGACGCGTCCAGATCCTCGGTGGTGCGTCGCCATACAACCGGCCGCTGATCAGCGTTGATTAGATGCCAAAGCGTCGGCACCGATCCGTTATGTAAATAGGGTGCTGAAGCCCAAATTCCATCGAGAGGCGGTGCTACATAACCTTGCGGTTCAGACCATGTTTCTTGATCGCCATAATGTGCAAACCAACTTGCTCCATACCCTGCGCGGTTCGCTTTTGTCAGCGCATCCAAGCGCACGCGGTCGGTCCCGATCTCATCGATAGGAATCAGAATTTCGGGATGCTGTGAACCTTCGTCGTATGAGCCATGGCAGCGGCTGCATGAGTCGTTAAATACTGTGCGCCCACGTTCCGCCAAGTCTTTATCAATGGCGCCTGGGTACTTAGGTGGACGAAGCGATTCGATGAAAGTTAGCACATCGCGAAAGTCGCTTTCCCAACCACGAAACTTTTCAGGTCCATTTTCGCGAACCATCATGAACTGCATCAATCCACGATGCCCTTTCTGCGCGAAACCGTCCGCATAGATTCGCGTCTTGCGATGCAACAACCACCAGGCGGGCGGATCCATGTCGTGATGAATCATTTTTGGCCCCGCTTTCAAGGGCAATACATTCAAGTCCGCATCACGGAAGTGCATCAGGCCGACGCCGAACATGACCGCATTCGTCGTCCCAGCCGTAGATCCAAGCGGAATGAAAACGGAGCCGACCTCCATATGTCCCAGTGGCTTGCCGAGTCTTAACTTCGCGGTCCGCACATCGTCGATAAATGTCTGCAATTGGATTCGATTGTTTGGCGCACCCGGCAGCGTGGTGCCGTAGACCGACCCGCCATGGCAAGTAAAACAGTTCATGACCCACTGCGACTTCTCCGTTACAGCATATTGTAATGGCTTTGATGGAGCGTCTGGCGACGGCGTCATGCCATAGTGGTGCAGCAATTCATCGCGCGAGGCAGAGGGAGCTTCAACTATGGGGTTCCCTTTCAGCTTGGCCTCTCTTTTTCCTAGCATTTTCGCTAGCTCGACCGCGACCTCTTCATCCAAGTCAGGAGGCAAGTACGCGGATTCGGTGAGGTGGCGATAGCCTCGTTTGGCCGCTGGTGATAACCGGTCAAGCCAATCCGGAACGGCCGCCAGGTCAATTCGCTCAGCAGAGTTGTACGCCCCAGCGGCAACTGCCGAAGCGGCTAGAGGAGCTGCTACTCGAGGAGAAGTTTCAGTTACATCAGTTAATCTGGTCGGATCGGTTGCAACGGCAACCGCAGGACCAATTAAGAGAGCTGCACTCAAGCCGCAAGATAGTGCAACGCACTGTGCGAGTCGTAGTGAAGCCCAGCGAAATAAATTTCGAAACTTATACTTCAAGCACCGCTGAGGGTTTAGAAAGTCCATTTTGCTCATTGAACGAGTTCACGGAAAAGTCTTGCGCGTGTACTGGCTCGGATCCTAAACAGAACCCTACCTAACTGTAGCACTTCTTTGACTGAGCGCTGGATGTATTGTAGCAACCTGTAAACGTCACCCTAAAACTTCGCGTTTGCGATCGATATAGTCCCACACCACGCAACGGTCGAGGTCCTTACCGGCAGCGAAAAACACGCGGCCTTTCGTTTGCTCAGCCAAGCGATAAGCGAACTTGATGTCCTCCTCGGATTGCGACCAACTGGGAACCAGGAAAATGTTGATAGTGATTCCATCGCGCTGACAGAGAGCCGCCTCGCGCATGGTTGCTTGCTCTGTTCGCGGATTGGGTGGATACATCAGGAAGAGCATTGAATCTTCGAAATGCGCCGTTGGCAGGCCATCGGTAATCAAGATGATTTGCTTGTTGGGAGTATCGACTGAGGCCAAGTTTTGCCGCGCTAGACGCAGGGCGTGCTGAATGTTGGTGAAGTGCGGATGAATTTGCGTTTCAGAGATATCATCGCGGCTCATGTCGGCGCGCAAGTTAATCCAAGGATCATGAATGGTGACTTGCTTCGGCATCAGCTCGATAATTTCGCCGGCGGGACGCAACTTGGCGAAGGTATACATCTCGATGAATCGCAAAAAATCTCCAGGGAATTCGCTGGAAATCAACCCTTGCAGAGCTAATGCCATCCGCTTGACGTTCATATATTGGCCGTCGTAGCGCATCGACCCGCTCATATCCATAATCACCGTCGTGGCGCACTTTGGAGAGTTCCGCGTTCGATGAACTTCAATATCGCCGGACTTGATGCGAACGGACGTCGCACCGGGATCGCGCAGCATCGCGTTGATCACGGTTTGGGTCGTGTCCATGTTGGCAAGACTATCCCCGAATTCATACTGCTTCGTCGAAGGGAGCTCAACGCTACCTTCTCCGATGATGCGGCCCGTATGGCGACCGCTTCGTCCCGGTTGCAATTTCGCAAAGATGCGTTCCAGCAGCCGACCTTGAAAGAGCTTGTAGGCCTGTGGAGTTAATCGGAATGAGCCGGTTTTATCATCATGCTCGAGCCCTTGACGCTCGGCCATCTCACGCACCATATTCTCGACTTGCTGCCGCATCTCTTCGAGGTTACCCATGTCCTCCTGAGATGCGAACTCGCCCAGTTTCTCCATATCGATGATCCCGATTTTTCCTGACTTGGCTGCCTCATCTAATTGCTTCAAAAGCTCGTCGATGGCTTCCAATTCTTGCTTGATTTCGATTGCTTCAGGGACGGTCATCCTTTCGTCGCCGGTGAAGGCGTACTTTGAAATCATCTCTTCGATTTGGTACTTCTCACCGAGTCGCTCGATAACATGGACCAATTGAGCCGCGAACCGATCGGTATCATCGCCGACCTGATAATAGATGCGTTCGAGCAGATAAATCTGTTCATCTTGGACAGCGCGTTTGTAGATACCACGAAGCTCAGCTGGAGGTGTCGCCTTTTTGGCGCTGTTATCGTAGGCCTTGGCCACTTTTTTGTTGACAGCGTCGGTCTCATACTTCGCTAAGATCTTGCGTTTGCGTTCTTCGAGCAACGCGCGCAGGAAATCAATGCTGGGCCCGAGACCAGCGATTTGACTTGGGTCGAGCGTGATTGCGTTCGCCAATTCCTCCTCGGTCAGTTCGCGGTACTTGCCATACATCATCGCATGCTCGAAGGCTGGAGAGACCAGGTCTTGCGGCGGTTGAGTTGGGCTGGGGAACTGACCGGGATCATATTTCTGATAAGTGTGAACAACGCCGCCAATAATCTGTTTACGAGTCATAGTTTCAAATCGATCAGTAAATGGGAAAGGCGCGTTCAGCGATCGTCTGCTTGGCTTCTAAACTGCTCGTTCTATACTTCGTAGTGAACTTTACCGTGCTTCGCCGCTCGACTGATTCGGTCCATCGAATAGAGGCCGGCCAGCACAAATTCGACACACGAAGCTCTTACGGCTTCGTTGTCACTCGCGTTCACTTCGAAGGCTTTTTCCCAAGCTGCAGGGACGATTTTCAGCCGCTCTGCATACGCACTGCTAGGCAACATATCGCCGACTTCGATGCGCACGCCTTTGCTAAAGATCTCAGCAATCTCACCTAATCCGAAGTCCTCGACATACTGCTGGAAGACCGTTTTTACAGCGGTCGCCACGAGCGCTTCGAGAACTTGACGCTCGTTCATCTGATGACTGCCCATCAAATCGAGTTCCAACTTGCCAAGCGACGAGGAGACCAGATGACCTAGGTCACTAATTCGAGGCACGGCAGGTGATTCACCTAAGATGATTGCTCGTTGCCGCGCGCTGGCGATCATCGCGCGATAGTTCGAGAGGCTGAACCGAGCCGATACTCCGGAAGCTTGATCAACATACTTACTCTTCCTGGCCTGAACCGTGACCTCTTCGATGATCTCTGCCATAAAGTAAGGTACGACTACCGGATACTGCCCTTCCAAATCGATCTTGGCTTCTTGCTGCAAGATCTCGATGCCTAAAGATCTCTCTCGCGGGTAATGAGTTTGGATCAGTGAACCGATACGGTCCTTGAGCTGAGGAATGACTTTACCGCTGCGGTTATAAGTGCTTGGATTGGCGGAAAACAAAATGAAAATGTCCAAGTCGTATCGAATGGGGTAGCCGCGGATCTGCACATCGCGTTCTTCGAGAATATTGAACAAACCAACCTGCACGAGTTCGTCTAGCTCGGGTAGCTCGTTCATTGCGAAAATACCGCGATGCATGCGCGGAATCAAACCGAAGTGCAAAGCCTCCTCGGTGCTCATGCTGACTCCGCCGGTCAGCTTAGATGGATCGATTTCACCGATGATGTCAGCGAACTTGGTACCAGGACTTAAACGTTCGGCGTATCGATCTTCGCGCGACCACCAAGCAATCGGGATCTGATCTTCAGAGTGTTCTGCAACGAAGCGTTTTCCAGCCTCGGTGATAGGCGCATACGGATCTTCGTGAATTGGAACTCCCGTGAAGTCCAAATAGGGGATCGCGTCGTCGAGAAAACGGACCAGGGAACGCATCAAGCGACTCTTCGCTTGCCCTTTCTCGCCGAGGAACAGCATGTCGTGCCCAGCGAGCAGTGCAATATTAATTTCTGGAATAACGGTGTCTTCGTATCCGACAATCCCGGGATACAGCGGCTCGTCGGCTGCTAGCATGCGGGTGAAATTCTCTAAAATTTCTTGCTTGACAGTTCGCGATCGCCAACCGCTTTCACGCAGTTGAGCCAAGTTGGTTGGTCTGGTTTGAACAGCGGTAGTCATAGGTATTCTTACTGGAATAGCGGCCAAGAAGCTCTTCGGCAGGCAGATTTGGAGTGTTGCACGGCACAGTGCCGTCGCTCACCCCAGAGCCTCGTGATTATACGCGATTGAACACTGGCAAGTACAAAAGTTCGGCACTGCGAACAGCCACTAATGCTCAGATCTAGAACTCTGTAGTAGCTGGATGTGCGCCGGGAGTTCGTTGGAAACGGAGGTATGCACACAACCACTCTGCAGTATTCGGAGGCACTGCGAGGCAAAATCGATACCGTAATCGATACCGTAATTGACACAGTGCTGCGCGTTTGATTCCGTGTGTGGTCCGCCAAGATTGCGAGAGCAGGCGTCAAACGAAGGCTGCTGGGTTGGCGTGTTCAGGTGACAGCCATGACCCCAGCGAGCCGGGCGACTTGCTGGTTAACTGAGAAGCAACCAAGCCCCTAACGAATTTGCAGCAACGATTGCGGCTAGCGCACGAATGCACACAATTCCCAGACGTGAAGCACGCTTTGGCTTACGCGCAGGTTTTTCCTCGCTGATGCAAGACACACTGTCTCGAGCCACCTTGCTGGCCAACTGCACGCAACCTTCCGTCGGCAAAACCACCTCCGCGACCACTAGAGGATCGGCGTTAGCTTGCGACGGAACGAGCCCAGCAACCAAAGGCTTCTTCACCACAGTCGCCAAGGCAGGATCGTTCTCAGTGCACATCGACAGTTGCACCCGTTCAAGCGGACGGCTACGACGACGTGGGTCGAGCAGGCGGTAAGTTGAGGCTGCTAATTCGGAGAGCATTTCGACCCGCGTTGTATCGTCCAGCGATTCGGGAATGCGAGCGGCGATTTTAGAAGCCGCGTTGCGGATCACATCCACACGAGCTTCCCGACCTTTCAATCCCAACAGAGCGAAATCGTGGCCGAGCGACGATTGAGCTCTGGATTGAGTCCGTTGGGGTAAAGGTAATAAAGTAACCATTTTCGATCGATTTTCAGGTGTAGACAAAATTAAGGTTGAGTTTGCGTGTAACGAATCACGTCGGTCTCTGCTTGAAACCCGACAGCCATCACAAAGTTTCACAGCCCTTTTCGGCAAATGAATCTCTGTCATCCATATTCGGCAGGTTAAGGTGCTTTATCGGGCGGGGATAGGGGTTTTTTCCTTTTTCCGAACACCCAACTCTAGCGACTGCACAAAATGCAGAGCCGCTCGGCACGTTCCAAGTCCGCTATCTTCCGCTAAGGGAGGTGAAGTTCACTTCACTTGGCAGAAAATTTCTTCTGGAATATCTGACACGACTTCGGGCCGCTTGGTTCCCGGGAAAATTAGATAGCTTCTGATCGCTTTGACCATTCCGCTCGCTGTCATTCGCCAGTGGCTTTTCGTTGTGCGTAAAGATTCGCCAAGGGCGTACAGGCCGCCAGCGGCCCGCTTGCTTCTAAGCAAAATAAAGAGGAGTCACCACGGTTAGATGTGAGTCGCTTATCGCTCACTGTGCCTTATCGATTGCTTACTTTCCATTCGTAATCATCGAAAGCAATTCCGACTAAACGATCAGCATGCAATCGCCGTAGCTGTAAAAGCGGTAACGCTCCTCGATGGCTTCGCGGTAAGCTCGCATGATCAGCTCACGGCCAGCAAAGGCGCTCACGAGCATCAGCAGGGTACTCTTTGGCAGGTGAAAATTGGTCAGCATCGCATCCACCATCTGAAATTTGTACGGAGGATGGATGAAAATGTTCGTATCCCCAGTCCAGCCGCCGAACGTCGAACCACTTTCGGGTCCTGTTTGGCTAGCGCTTAGGTTGCGCGCCGCAGTTTCCAGCACTCGCACGCTAGTTGTCCCCACTGCGACCACACGTCCGCCTGCTTGGCGAGCTTCCACAACTTTGCTGGCTGCGAGATCCGTGACTTCGCACCACTCGGTGTGCATTTTGTGATCCACAATTCGTTCCGTAGCGACTGGACGAAACGTCCCGATTCCTACGTGCAAAGTCACCCCCGCAGTCAAGACTCCACGCTTTTGTAGATGACGGATGAGATCGGTAGAAAAATGCAAACCTGCCGTGGGAGCAGCCACTGAGCCGGGAACTTTCGCATACACGGTTTGGTATGAAGTGGTGTCTTGATCGACCATCTGCCCATCGCGAATGTAGGGTGGCAATGGAACGCGGCCGAAACGCTCAAGGAACTCTTCAATGCCAATCGGTTCCAGCGGGCGGACCGCTAAGTGACCATCTTCGAGTCTTGAGCACACCACCAATTGCTCGGTATCGCGGCCATCATGGTCGCGCAGGCTAATCGTTTCTCCCGGAGTCATGTGCCCGCGAGTCTTACTAAGAATCTCCCAGAATCCATTCTCGGCGGCTCGAAGATAAAGCCCTTCCCAACGACCTCGCGTGCTGGTCCGCATACCCACCAAACGAGCGGCGATAACCTTAGAGTTGTTCATTACCAGCACATCGCCGGCATTCAACAAGTCAGGAAGATCGCGGACGTAGTGATGCGACAGTTCACCGGTCTGGCGATTGATCAGCAGCAAGCGCGCGTCGATGCGGTGATCTAGCGGATGTTGAGCGATTAGTTCGCGAGGGAGTTCGTAATCGTATGCGTCGACGCTACCAGCATCGAATTCAGTTTCGTTCATTCGGGGCTCCTTGCACTTAAGGATATCGCCTCAAGGCAAGTTGCGGAACGGCGCACTCACACTACGCGGCTGCAGATTTGCGACCAGGGCACATCAGTTGAATCAGCCGCTCGAATTCGGAAGCGTTCGAAAATTGGATCGTAATGCGACCTTTGCCGCGTGCTCCTTCTCGAATCTCGACTTTCGTCCCCAGCGATAAACGGAGCTGCTGCTCCAGCGAAGCGACTTGAGGCGTAATGACGCGCTTGCGCGATGAGGTCTTTGGTGGCGGTAGATTTGCTACCACACCATCTTCACTTTCCAGCTGCTGAGTCACTCGCCGTTCCGTCTCACGCACCGTCCAACTGTCGGCCATAATCAGGTTCGCAAATTGCATCTGCTGAGCTTCGTCGCCCAGCGGAAGTAGAGCGCGAGCGTGACCAGCGGTCAGTTTATCGGACTGAATGGCTTGCTGAATATCGTCGGGTAACTCGAGCAATCGCATCAAGTTCGCAATGGTGCTGCGATCGATCTTGAGCCGCTTGGCTAGATCTTCCTGAGTGCATTTGTGCTCATTCAGATAGCGACGGAAGGACAGGGCTTTTTCAATGGCGTCGAGATCTTTGCGCTGCAAATTCTCAACAATCGCCAACTCGGCAACCAACCGATCGTCGGCTTGGCGCACTTCGGCTCGGATGGTTTTCAGTCCAGCGTGGATGGTCGCTCGTAGGCGACGTTCGCCGCTGATTAACTGGTAACGTTCACCTACTCGGCGAACCAAAACCGGTTGCAGTTGTTTGTGTTCTTTGATGCTCTCCGCAAGCGCTGCAATCTCTTCTTCATTGAACTTGCGTCGCGGTTGAAAAGGATTGTTGTCGATCTCATATACGCTCAACTCGAGCGTCCGGACGCGTGAGTCCGCTGCGAGCGGAACTGATCCAGTGACTCGATCCACTTTGTTGTTGCGTTCGGTACCCTCTGCGATGCGAAAACCATTCGTATCGGTCGGCGACGTTGCTGGTTGAGAGCTAGACGTTCGGGTAGATGAGTTCAGCTCGCGGGAGCCATCCTGCTTCTCAGTAACCACTTTAACTGAAGTCATTCCAGTGGACGCTGCTTGCTTGCTCGTCGGTGAAGGTTCGGTGGAGGAGACGACGGCTCCGTCAACCGAATTGGTCTCTTCAAGCGGTGTGCCGAGTAAAGCAGCTAAACCACGTCCAAGTCTTCGATCTTTAGTCACGTTCCAGTACCTCCATGCACAGTTCCATATAGGCGCGGCAGCCGCGCGATCGTGG
>JANPLP010000551.1:0-5366 GCA_031426595.1 Planctomycetia bacterium
CGGGATGATGATCATCAACGGAAACTGCAAGATACAAAAGTAACCGGTAAGTAATTGAACACCTGCTGGCACAAAGTAAATCCGCGGCACCATTAATGAGATTGCAATCAAAGTCCAGCTAATGGCGGCAATCAAGGTCAATCCAAATGAGACTGAAAACTGCTTGCTCTTGAGCGATTGCCGGACTTCCTTGACCACAATCGGATTGATGCGTTCAGTGGCCCATAGCCAAACTCGCTCCCAGCCGGATTCGGGTAGCTGGCAGATGCGATGAAGACTGCTTTCGGTCAGTGCATCACTGGTTGATTGCGGTTGGCCACTTAGGTTCACGCGACTCATTGCACAGCCCCCGTCGTGATTTGTAAAAAGACATCTTCCAGCGATCGACTTTCGATGCCGTACTCGAGCACTGGAAAGCCGCCGGCGACAATAGCTTGAACAAGTTTCGCTTGCTCAGGTTCGTCGCTAGCGGCAAACTGAAACCGCACGATGCGATCAGCTGCCTGGATGTGCGATACGTTGGGTTTCCCTTCCAGCCACTCGCCGAGTGCTTCACCGCGATCGATCAATTGAATGACGACATCAATGTGCGGTCGCAAGCGAGCTTTGATTTCCGCGACGCTGCCGGTGACCAACAATTGTCCTCGCTCGATGATCCCAATCGAGTCGCACATCTCCCCGAGCTCCGTCAGGATGTGCGAAGAAACCAATAAACTTTTTCCTTCCGCCGCCAAGCCTCGAATCATGTGACGCAGTTCAATCCGAGCTCGCGGATCGAGCCCATTTGCGGGCTCGTCCAAAATCAGCACTGCCGGATCATGAATCATGGCTCGACCAAGACACAAACGCTGGCGCATCCCTTTCGACAAACCACGAATTGACTTCTCGGCAATTTTGTCCAGACCTGTGTAAGCCAATGTATGTCGCAGAGCCTTCGTTCGCTCGCGACCAATCAAACCATATGAACGCGCAAAAAAATCGAGGTACTCCACGCAGTTCATATTCGGGTACGTACCAAAGTTATCCGGCATAAACCCTAACCGCTTGCGGACACGATCAGGATCATTGATCACGGAAAAACCATCCACGAGCGCATCGCCGTAATCCGGCAAATCCAGCGTGGCTAAAATGCGCATGCTGGTGGTTTTGCCCGCGCCGTTAGGGCCGATATAGCCGAACACTTGACCCGCTTCGACTTCGAAAGAGACGTCATTGACCGCTCGCGTGTTACCGAAGAAGCGAAACAAGCGACGCAGTTGAATCATCGGATGCGAGGGGGCTACCATGGTTCGACTCCGATCGCAAGATTCACATTGTCGGCTTGAATTCCCTCAAGTGGAACGGCGATCGCGTTCGACTGCGGAACCAGAGCTGCGAAAGAGTAAGGCGGCAATTCGATTTCGTCAGTCAAAAAGATTTTGAATGCTTCTCCGATAATGTCCGCCTGAGTTGAATAAGTTCTGGCGTAGCGACGTGAATTTCCGAAGTTCATGAGACTATCGCCTCCACCAGCCAACTCAGGTGGAACGATCGGTTTGAAGTCCGCCCCCACTCGGCCGACGATCACAGCCATCGAATCTCGATCCTGTGGCAGCAACTCAATCGACTTCTTTGGGCCGAGATCGGTGGTGATGTAGTAATCGTCCTCTTTACCACGAACCGCAACGAACGGTAGCTGGAATTCTGTGAGATTCGTTAGCACCAGTCCGCCCGAAGCGTTCTTTTCTGTGGCTATTGGAATCGTATCAGGTTCGACTCGATGCCCCACCAGTAATTGTTGATGCTGCCGCGGCTTCAACCAATCGTTCCACGTCTGGCTGGTATCTATGTTGACCGTTCCGCTCAGCCCACTGCGTGGATTAGGGTCGCCTCCGTAATTGGATTCATCCTCTGAGTAAACCGGTCGAACGTAGGAGTCCACAGGGAACTGAAGACCTTCACGGGGCGGCAGGCCACTAAAGTAATTTTGACGTGACCAACCAAAGGCAACTTGAGAGGGCGCATCATAGACAGTCACGCTGTGGAGGCGCACGTAATTTTCAAAGCCTTCGTGCAGGGCACCATACAGCACGATAGCCAAGGTCGCTAACGAGGAGACTGCGGGCACCAGAAAAATCATCAAGCTGCGACGTTGCATGCGGCCTGTAAAGTAGAGCAAACCGGGACCTAGCAAAGCGCCGAAAATCGCCACGATGATACAAAAGACCAGGACAGGCGGCTTGCCAACGGTAAGTATCAAGTTCTGCCAGAACCAATTGCCGTCGTTAGTAGTAGACGTTAATGTCCCTAACGAACGAGCCGAATTGTAGGTTTGGAATTCGGCGCCTTGCGACTCAAGCAATTCACCCAGCGACAGATTTGCAACCAGGACGGTACCTCGCGCGTACTGACGCACTATTACTTTCTGCGTGGTCAAGTTCCCATCGAAGGTCACGTTGGTTTTGGCGTCACCCTCGCCTATGCCGAAAGTCAAAAAACTCGCTTCGTTGCAAATTCTCCATGACGCGGCGGTCTCTGGACTAGGGATGCGCAACAGCCTATTTACAGTATCAATCGACTCAGGCGATTGCGCGTCATAGACACTCAGCAAGCCACCGGCGCTGACATAACTCCGCAGTGCTTCAGCAACTTGAGGCTGCGAGTCATTTACTTCTTGGATTGCGTCGACCGAGGCGATCGACACTGGATATGGAAGGTAGTTTCGCCAGTCGCTGCTGGCTTGAGTAACGGACGTCAGGATTCCAGGATTGATGACAGTCCCCTGCACACCCATTTGCTGTGTGCCGCCCCCGGTCCGCTGAAGTTGAGTTTGAACATAGGTATTGATGATCTTCGAATTCTCAGATTGCTGATTGCTGTCAACTGTTGAGGCTTGAAGACCGGCTATGGGCAAGTAATTTCCATTCTGAGCAAGGTTGTAGGCCCAATGATAATCCTGCTGATTAGGATTTCGCTTGCGATTGCGAGTGTCTTCAATGTCTCGACCCTCTTCAAAAACACCGACATCCCAAACCAGTTGGCTCTGCGAAGTTGTGAAGGGGATTTCCAATTGCGCGGTCGTTGCACCTTCCGCCAATTTCAAGGGTTGACGATAAGCGATGCTGGTCGATCCGCGTCCCCAATTCTTTAGATAGAGCACGACGATCAAGTTACGATCGGTCTTACTTGGGCCAGTAATATCGCTGACGACCACTGTCACGTTACCCATGGTCATCGTCGGCGGTATCTCGAGCGAGTAGTTTACGCTTAGCGGCGATCTGCCTCGCATACCGCGAGTTGCAAATGCACCCGCGGTCTGATACTGAGCTGCCACTTCGCTGGCGGATTGAACAAGTGTCAGCCAACAGGCTAAAGCAATGATGAACTTGGGTGTGAACGGCTTGAGTCTCAATGCAGTTGGCGACATAGTGATCTTTCTGCGGCTCTCATTGCTGGTCTATCTCGACTGGTCTATCTCAATTGGGCTCCAGCACCCAGCATTTGTTGGCGGACGGATTGTGGAGCTACAAGTTTTCAGTTGAGCTTGGGGGCAAGATCTGCTCGGGCAAGCGTCCATCCGCAAACGGACTGGCTGTGACAGTCGATTGCCCGAAGTTCTTTTCAACAAAACCGAACAAGTAAGAGAAGGCAAAACTGAGCCCGCAGAACAATGCAAAAATAAAAACAAAGACCCCAGTAAACACCAGCGCGGCCGCTAATGCCTGACCTTGATCGGCGGCCTGAATGATTCCAAGGGCGATCGCCACGACTGTAATCGCGATGAATAGCCAGATCATCCGCACTCGGGGTAAGAACGGTTGCGAGACATCATCTTCAAGTGTCATAGCGGTCAAACCTCCACATAAAATCAGAAAAAACTCGAGGCGATTTTCGAGTATTATGACTGGTTCGAAAACGCGTGTTTCGCAGCTTTCCTGAAATCTCACCTGCCAGAAGGATTTGATTGTATGCCATCTATTCGCCGCCGATGTGTGAATTCTTGCTCGACTGAGAAAACTCCGGCAGCGATTAGGCTCGACAAGCTTTTGATTTGTACCCTCAGCGTCACAATCAGTGCACTGAACATTTTGACAGCGACCAGCAGCTCGGCGCAAGAGGGCAAACCAGCCACCGCCCCTGCGGAGCGACCCATTGTTACGGTTTCGCCTGAAGCGCTGGCGATTCACCAGCGTAGTTACGTATTTGATGGACACAATGATTTGCCCTGGGTGGTCCGTACCGATGCTTCGCGATCCTTCGACTCGCTGGACATTTCTCAGCCACAACCCAAAATCCATACTGATATTCCGCGATTGAAGACTGGTGGCGTCGGGGCTCAGTTTTGGTCAGTCTACGTTCCAGCCGATACAGCCAAGACCGGCGCGGCGCATCAAACAACGATCGAGCAGATTGAAATCGTCCAAGCGATGATCGCTCGCTATCCAGAGACATTCGAGTTCGCCAGGACCAGCGAGGATGTGCTGCGGATTCGCAAGGCTGGCAAGATCGCTTCACTGATCGGTATGGAAGGGGGCCATGCAATTGAAAATTCAATTGCCAAGTTACGTCGCTTGCACGCGATGGGAGCGCAGTACATGACACTGACTCATAGCGACACGCTGGACTGGGCCGATTCGTGTAGCGACACCCCCAAGTCGAACGGTTTGAGCGAGTTTGGTCGCGAAGTAGTTCGCGAAATGAATCGCCTCGGGATGCTGGTCGATATCTCGCATGTGTCGCCGCAAACCATGCAAGCAGCACTGGATACTAGCACCGCGCCGGTTATCTTTTCGCACTCGTCGGCCCGCGGTGTTGCGGATCACGTGCGCAACGTCCCCGATGAGATCCTCAAGCAATTGCCAGCCGACGGTGGCATGGTGATGGTCAACTTTTATTCTGGTTTCATTGTCCCCGAGTCGACGGTGAACACACGCAACATGTTTGAGCGTCGTCGCGAGCTTCAAGCCAAGTATGGGGATGACAAAGACGCTGTCCGCAAAGAGATGGACGCTTATGAACTTCAGAATCCCGTATTCGCTGGTTCCGTGCACCACGTGGCAGATCATATCGATCACATTGTAAAATTTGCCGGCGTCGATCACGTCGGCATAGGCAGCGACTTCGACGGTATCAACACTGTCCCCAAGCAGTTGGAGGATGTTTCAATGTACCCTGTGTTAACACAAGTGCTGCTCGATCGCGGCTACAAAGAAACTGACATTCATAAAATCATGAGTGGCAATATCCTCCGCGTAATGAAGATGGCTGAAGATGAAGCCAAACGTTTGAAGTAACTCGCAACTTGTATAGTCCATGCATTGCCCGATTCGCCCCTTATCTCGTAAAGGGCGATGAAAAGGGGCACGCAGTGAAAAACGTTTGTGAAC
>JANPLP010000552.1:0-1848 GCA_031426595.1 Planctomycetia bacterium
CGCCACCGCCCGCGACGCAGCGTCGCCCACCCCTTGGGCTTCACACCAGGCTAAAAACCCACACCACCCCCCCACCAACACGCACCCGACAAACACGACTCGGCCGATCAGCACTGATGTAAGTATCGAAGTTCCAGGGTCGCGGGGCGGTCGCAGCATGATGTTGGGTTCTTTAGGCTCAAACGCCAACATTAAACCGAGCAGCACGGCAGTGGTCATGTTTATCCATAGGATCTGCAGTGGCAGAATGGGTAAGGTGATTCCCAGCAAAATAGCCACTAGAATTACCAGCCCTTCACCCAAGTTAGTGGGCAGAGTCCAAGCGATCACTTTTGTTAAGTTGTCGAAGACTCCGCGACCCTCTTCGACCGCCGCCTCGATCGTTGAAAAATTATCATCCGTTAGGACGATGTGGGCGGCTTCCTTGGAAACTTCCGTCCCCGCAATTCCCATCGCGATCCCGATGTTGGCTTGCTTCAACGCGGGCGCATCATTGACTCCATCGCCCGTCATCGCCACAACATGCCCCTGAGACTGCAGTGCCCGAACGAGTCGCAATTTATGTTCGGGGCTGACTCGCGCGAATACAGATGTTTGCATCGCGAGTTGAACAAGTTGAGCGTCTGTCGCCAATTGCAATTCACGACCGGATACAGCTTTCAGTCGACCGTGCTCATCCTTTGCCCCGTCGATACCAAGTTGCTCCGCTATAGTGCTGGCAGTTAACAGATGGTCGCCGGTAATCATTTTCACTTGGATACCGGCTCTTTGACAGACCGCAATCGCTTGCGCCGCCTCGACGCGCGGCGGATCGATAAGCGCCTGCAGTCCCAGAAACGTTAGACCTTTAGCAAGGCTGCTGTGCGAAAGTCGCTGGTCCGACGGAAAGTTGCTATGTGCCGCAAATGCGAGAACTCACATCCCGCCCGCTGAGAGACGCTCAACCTCTTGCTGGATCTCTTCAACACCTAAAGGAATCGTCTCGCCTTGTTCATTCGTCTGCCATTCACACAGTTCGATTAACCGTTCGGGAGCCCCTTTGACTACCAGCAGCAACTCATCCTCCGACTGATGAAGCGTTGCCATATACTTATGCTGAGACTCGAATGGAATCGAATCGACTCGCTCCCATCTCGCAGCGGAAGCTCCCAGCTCGCTTCCCAGTTTTCCCGCTGCAGCCAGCAAAGCTCCCTCGGTAGGGTTGCCGTGCAATGTGTATTGGCCGCCTTTGCCGGTCAAACGAGAGTCGTTGCAAAGCACACCGGCCTGCAAGCATCGAGCTAGCGCAGTCTTCGAAGAGTTGGCAGTGATGCGTTGACCATCCAGTTGGATCTCGCCCATCGGACTTAGACCGTCACCCGTCACTTGATAGCGTTTTCCCGACGTGTAAATTTCTCGCACCGTCATTTTGTTTTGCGTAAGTGTCCCCGTTTTGTCGCTGCAGATCACAGTTGTGCTCCCCAGCGTTTCGACCGCAGGCAGCTTACGAACAATCGCATTTCGCTTTGCCATACGACCGACACCGATCGCGAGAATGATCGTGACCGCCGCTGGCAAGCCTTCAGGGACCGCGCCGACCGCTAAGGCCACCGCTGCTTTAAACATTTCAGCCGCCGGCTGGCCACGCCCTATTCCGACTAGGAAGGTGACGAATGCCAGAGCCACAATGATGTAAAGGAGTGTTCGGCTAAACGATTCGATCTTGGTAGTAAGCGGTGTTTTCAGATCGTGCGAATTGGCGATCAACTCAGAAATCTTGCCGATCTCTGTCGTTTTTCCAGTCGAGATGACGATGCCTGTGGCGGTACCGTACGTCACCAGAGTTGAGCAGTAAGCCAGGTTGCGACG
>JANPLP010000553.1:0-3396 GCA_031426595.1 Planctomycetia bacterium
CAACTCGAACTGATGTCCAGCAACTTCGAAAGAGCATTGTTCATCGGTCAACAGCAATTCGTTAACCATGACTCCATTGCGAGACAGCTTTGGGGCCAAAGCACGAATGAAAACTTGACGAGCCCCCACGACTAACAGAGCATGATACGGAGCAACACCTGGCAATTGGCAACGCAAGGCGCAGCTTGAAGCGCTTCCCAGAGTGCACTTATTTTGAAGTACCAACCACTGCTGAACAATTTGCCCAAGTTCGCTTTTGACAATCAGCTTTGCGAAGGGGTGGTTGGAGTTCGTCGGCAAAACCGACGGCGATCCACTCGTGAAAGCGGTTTCACCGTACGCGTTGACTGATTGCATACCTAGCTTCATGTCCTTGTGCTCCATGCTGATCGGCCGTGTCATACTGCGCGTTAACTTGGACTTGGTGGGCAGTATTTGGGCTTCTCGATAAGCCGCTGGCATCCTTTGCCGTAAGCTCACCGTGGCCAGACCCGAATCAATTCTCTATTGCTATCTCAATCGCAAATTGATTTACAGGAATTCTCACTTTGCTAGCACGCGATACACTTAGTGCGTACTTCGAGCTACTTGTGGGCTATCGGTAAACAAATCGGCCGAACTATTAGGCAATTGCCTTAATGCTGCCGGGTTCGTTGCGAGCGATTCGCTAAAGTGGGGATTTGTGGGCTGGTTGGCCCTAGTTGAGCCTTTTAATCGCTTTTTCTATAGTTTTTCTCACGTCGCGCGGGGCGCGATTTTTGGTTGGACACTTCATGGCACTTCAAGAACTGCAGTTCGAATTCGATGAAAAGCCCCTACCCGAAGCGATCGTCAAGTGGCTAATAGTGGCGCGTGAACGCATCGAACTTTACTGGGACCACTTCAAAGAAAAACCGCTACCACAGTATGTCGAGTGCGATTTTGACTATGTCTCTGCCGCACTGGTCGCTTGCGTGGAACAGCAGTTGATCGACGGAAAATTGTTTTGTGAATGGGGCTGTGGTTTTGCAGTGGTCGCAGGGGTTGCGGGTTTATTGGACCTTGATGCGATCGGTATCGAGGCGGAAGAGTTTCTGTGCGTTGAAGCTCGGGAGTTGTTGCGAAAGCAGAATGTGCCGGCAGAGATATGGCAGGGAAATTTTCTCCCCAGCAACGCGCGACGATTGGCCGAAAACACCGATCCCCTCGTCTCACTGACGCACGACATTCCGCCCGCATACGCCAAGTACGATATGTCGCTTTCTGACTTCGCAATTATTTTCGCTTATCCCTGGCCGGGCGAAGAGCATTTTCTGAAAGCGGTCTTCAATCGCTACGCTCGCCCCAACGCATTGATGCTAATGTATCGCGGACCCTATCATGTCGAACTCTATCGCAAGCAGTGAGTACCCCGCGTTGCTGCGTCACGGTCGCGTGTTGCTGAACCGATAAGGCATTGCTGCTTACCAGCGTGCGATCCAGCGGCCTTAGGCATGCTCACTAAACTACCTCAGCGATCACTGGGTTCGTCAAGGTGCCAATGGATTCGATGTCGACGGAGACCGAATCGCCGGGCTGTAGGAAGACTGGAGGTTTGCGAGCGGCGCCAACACCATGGGGCGTGCCGGTAAGTATGACTGTGCCGGGAAGCAAGATCGTACTGCCGCTGAGAAATTCAATCAGCGTCGGCACATCGAATATCATGTCTTCGGTCGTCCAGTCTTGCATGACTTGGCCATTCAAGGTCGTCTTAATGCGTAGCGAATTTGGATTAGCGATCTCGTCAGTGGTTACGAGACTTGGGCCAAGTGGGCAGAAGGTTGCAAAGGTCTTACCACGACACCACTGCGAACCTCCAAAGTCCTTTTGCCAATCGCGAGCACTGACGTCGTTTGCGCAGGTGTAACCAAAAACGTGCTTGAGTGCATCTGCTTTGGAAACGTTGTGGCAACGCTTGCCGATCACCACTGCCAGTTCGCACTCGTAGTCCACGGAGTCGCTGCGAAGCTTGCGAGGCAAAACAATCGGCTCGCCGGGATGCTGAAGTGTACCGATGTTCTTCATGAACACGACAGGAAAAGTCGGGATAGGAGAATTGCCCTCAGCCGCATGTTTACGATAGTTGAGACCGATGCAAATGATGTCGACGGGCACCAAAGGCGCCAGCAGTTGTTTGACATCCGCCAATTCGCCGGTGTCAGTCACTCCTTCAAACAGTTCACCAACCAGGCGAGTCACCTTGTTTTCACGGTGCTGGCAACCGTAATGAACCGTTCCTTGCGAATCCTGGTAACGAATGATCTTCATCGAGCTGGCCTTAGCTTAACTTGCAGATTGACGGAGAGTGAAAGTGCACTGCGATGGGGCATGGCACGGGTGGGAATCTATGAGCCTGCACAATATAGCTCAACCTGTGCTCGTCTGCGAAGTTCACAGGCGCTGGATTGGGCTGGATGAAAAATTGGCTGGACCGCTCGATTGAAACCCGGCTCGAATTTCCGTAAATAGCTCTGCGTTAAGTCCGGCTGATTTCCTTGGCTACATCGGCGATGATGGTTTCCAAACTTATCTTCGGTTCCCATTCAATCAGTTGCTTCGCCTTAGCAATCGATGGCACTCGACGTAACATGTCTTCGAAGCCTTCGCCGAAAATCGATTCGTACGAATGATATTCAATCTTGGACGTGCTTCCCGTTTCGCTCAGGATCAACTCAGCGAGCTGCGTCATGGTGATTTCATAGGTCGAGCCGAGGTTGACAACTTCGCCGACCGCGGACGGGCAACTCATCAATCCAACCAGGCCACGGATGATATCGCCGACGTGGCAAAAACATCTCGATTGAGCGCCGGTGCCGTAAACTTGCAACGTTTCACCCGCAACCGCGCGCTGGACAAAGTTCGGGATCACCATGCCATACTGGCCTGATTGGCGAGGTCCCACTGTGTTGAACAATCGCACGACGACTACTGGGAAACTGTTTGCTTTCCAGTAAGCCATCGCCAAGAACTCATCGAGCGCTTTTGCGCATGCGTACGCCCAGCGATGTTTGGTAGTTGGGCCCTCCAGGCGATCGCCATCTTCCATGAACGGAACACTGGTCGATTTCCCGTAGACCTCGGAAGTCGATGTGAGCAGAGTGGGTCGGCTGTAGCGATTCGCATTTTTTAGAACCACTTGCGTGCCCGTAACAATGGTGTCGATCGTCTCGATAGGTTTCTCCATGATCAAACGGACGCCGACCGCCGATGCGAGATGGTAGATCGCTTCGCAGCTCTGCACTAACTCGTGCACCAGAGAATCATCGCAAATCGATCCTACGTGCACCTTGAAGTTTGGATGTTGAGCCACACTTGCGACATTGGAGAGCTTGCCAGTCGAAAGATCGTCGAGCACCGTAACGTGGTGGCCGTCAGCGA
>JANPLP010000554.1:0-8868 GCA_031426595.1 Planctomycetia bacterium
AACTGACCAGTTACTATGCGGTTAAAGTCTATGGTCCGGGGCATGTCATTGCGAGAAATGCGATCGCTTACTTTCATGATGCCATCGGCATCTCGACTTATGGAACGCCGCCAACAGACCCGGAGCAGCGAGCGTCGTCCATTGATATTTACAATAACGACATGCATATGCTCAACGATGATTTCGTAGAGACTGATGGTGCCGTTCACAATGTTCGGGTAATGAACAATCGAGGCGTCAACGCGGCCCACGGTGGATACAGCGCCCAACCGGCCTTCGGTGGTCCCGTCTATTTCATCGGTAATCTTTTGTATCACGTGCCGAGCGTAAGTGCATTTAAATTTTCTGCCAAGCCAGCGGGATTGTTCGTGTATCACAATACGATCATTGGCGAACAAGGCTCGACTGATCCAACCTCAAACGTCCACTTTCGCAACAACTTGTTTCTGGGCCGTGATACTCCAGACCGCGGCATTATGACTTGGGCAAATGCGACTGATGTTTACAGTTCGGACTACAACGGCTTTCGGCCCAACAAAGGCGTTATAGAACAGTACAAGTGGTTGAGCCCTAAAGCGGGCGAACGAATCTACGAACCGCAGCCGGAGCATTGGAAGAGTTTTTCAAAGTTGTCCGAAATGCAATCGGCAACCAGGCAAGAAACGCACGGCATCGAAGTTGATTTTGATATTTTTGAAAAACTCTCTCCTCCAGATCCAACCAAACGACACGCGGTCTATCACGCCATGGATCTGAACTTTCAATTGAAGCTTCACAGCAGTGCTGTGGACGCTGGTGTTGTGATTCCGACGGTGAATGATGGATTTGCAGGGAAAGCACCGGATCTGGGGGCGATTGAAGTTGGTAAGCCAGCGACGAAGTACGGTCCAAAATGGCTCAATTGGCAGCCGTTTTATCGATGAACAGTGGTTTGACTTTTGCGAATTGTAGTTTGTGTGTACCTAGAGGTTGGGGGTTGTCGCCTTTTGCTCCGCAAAAGTAGCGTCGGTCCTAACACTAGCAACTTCACATGGCATCGAGAGCTTTTCTGAGCTCCGTTCAAGTCAGGTGTTTGGTTGAGTGCGATATGAAATAGGAGGAATATAAATACAAATCGCAAGCTGGAAGCATACGCCACTCGGAAGCACAGGCCACTAGTCGCCAAAACGTTCTTGCAGCTCGGCCCAGCGGAATTCGGCGGCTTCGAGTTCCATGGTGACTTTGGTCAAGTCTTCGTGGAGCTTAAGTGCTTCGATCGCTTCCGTGGATTGCATCAATTGCTCGTTGAGCGTTTTCTTTTGCGCGTCGAGCCGCACGATGCTCTTCTCTAACTGGCTAAGCTCTTTACGAGCTGCCTTTTCGTCTTGTTGATTGGCAGCTTTGGCAGGTGCTTTAGACGGACCCGAACCAGGACGATCTTTAGAGTTCGCAGCCGGCGTTTTTGATTTAGCAGGAGTGGAACTTGAACCTTGACGTTCACGTTCGCCCGTATCGATTTCTTTGTTTACCATGTAGAGGTAAGCATCGTAGTCGCCGCGATAGTTCACTACCGTGCCATCTTTGACTTCAATGATGCTCGATGCTACTCGCTTCATAAAGTGACGATCGTGCGACGTGAAAATGACTGTCCCTTTGTAATCGATCAACGCATCAGCCAACGCTTCCACCGTCTCAACGTCTAAGTGGTTGCCCGGTTCGTCCAACACCAACACATTGAATTTGCCGAGCAACAATGCGGCCATGCACAGCCGCGCTCGCTCGCCTCCGCTGAGCACCGGAATCTTCTTCTTCACGGCACTACCACGGAACAGCATCGCACCCGCTACGTCAAGAATGGTCTGCGTCTTCGTCCCGGGAATCGCTTCATACTCGAGATACTCGAGCACCGTCTTACGCTCCGGCAAGCTCGTATAAACATGCTGCGCATAAGTTCCAATCTCACAACCGTAACCCCATTTCATTTCGCCTTTCAGCGTTGGGAGCGACTGTACCAGCGTCCGCAGCAAGGTCGTTTTACCTTGACCGTTGTCACCCACAATCGCAGCTCGCGAACCGTGCTCGATTTCTAGATCGATACCCGTTGCCACCGCTCGGTCGCCATATCCAATCGACAGATCCTTGCAGCGGACCGCCGAACCCTTGCGAGGCTCCACTTGGGGCGCGCGGACCACCGCCCGAGCCTGCTCGCCCTGAACTTCAATGAATTCTAGCTTCTCCAACATTTTGCTTTTTGACTTCGCCCGCGTCGCCGTGCTAGCTCGAGCTCGATTACGATCAACGAACTCTTGCAACTGCTTGCGCTTGGCTTCTGTTGCCGCATTGACCCTCAAATGATGCTCGGTCAACTCTTGTTGATACAACAGGAAGTCATCGATCTTACCCGGGTACAACGTTAACTTGCCCAATGACAGGTCAAGCGTCACGTCGCACGTCGCACCAAGAAACGCTCGATCGTGCGAAACAATCAAACAAGCTTCACGAAAGTTACGCAGAAAGTGCTCAAGCAAAATCTGCGTGCGCAAATCGAGGAAGTTGGTCGGTTCGTCCAGCAACAGCAAATTGGGCTCGTGCAACAACAGAGCCGCCAACTTCACACGCGTCTGCCAACCGCCCGACAATTCACCGACCGGACCATTCAGAAATTTTCCCTTTAACTCAAACTGGCCAGCCACTTCGCCACACTTCCAGTCCGGTTGCCCGCTGTCTCGCATCAAAAATTCCAGCGAAGTTTCGCCCGGCAGAAACGGATCATGCTGACGGAGGTAGCCAATATTTAGCTTCGAATGCCGCGTAATATTGCCCGAATCGAGCTCCTCTTCGCCCAGGATGCATCGCAGCAAGGTGGATTTACCCGCCCCATTACGCCCCACAAAGCCGACTTTTGTATCGCTGTTGATCGAGCATTCCGCATCATCTAGCAGCACTTGGTCTCCATAGCGTTTTGATGCATTTCGAATTTGGAGCAGAACGGACATAGTTACCGATTAGCAAAAGGAAGTGTTCGACCGAGTTCGGGAACAATATCCTAACAACGGGGCCTCACTCCTCCAAGACGCAAGCTGCAAGGACGCCCTCAGCCAACCCACCAAGATCCACGCATCAACGCCGATATCCACTGCCCTTTTTGATCGCGTGTTCAACTTTCCGCCAACAACTTCCAACAGACCAATTGCATCCGCGGCAAATGGAAAGCACCTTTCCACATATTACCCTTCAAGGTGGAACTGACCGAACCATCGCGATGCAAGTAACCAAACCACTCGCCGCAAACCGGATCCGCGAAGTGCTGATGCGACCAATCATGCACTTGACGATGCCAACGCAAAAACTGCTCGTCCCCAGTCAATTGATAGGCAAGCAGAGTCGCAATAATGGCTTCGTTGTGCGGCCACCAAAATTTCATGTCGTGCCAGTACTCTTGTACCGGCAGACCATGCACGTCGACGAAGTACAGCAATCCACCATGCTTGGTGTCCCAGCCGCGCCGCCACATCCAACGCAACATGTTGCACCCGAGCTCAATCAGCTCACGATCACCTCGGTGCTTCCCCTCCCACATGATGAACCACGCACCTTCAATAGCATGACCGGGATTCAATGTGCGCGCGTCGAAGTGCTCATGAAGACGACCATCGAGCGAAGCACTCTCAAGCACAACTTCCCAATCCGCTCGGACGTGCAAGCGACGAATCTGCTCGATGCTCTCATCAATCACTGTGTCTGCATCCGCCCAGCCAATCGACTCGCGCAGCTCCTGCGCTGTCGCAATGCTAATCATCGGAAAGCCGATCCCCGACAGCGGTCGTTCATCGGTGAACTTTGCAAGCTGCGGATCAGGACAGCGATGGTGCTCGAGGAACTTGCGAAACGTCACATCGGCTTTAGCTGCATAACCTGAGTCGCCGGTGGCTTTCGCGTACTGGCCAAACGCGATCGCCGCAAAACTTTCCGAATACGCATAGCGTCGCTTGCGCAGTGGACGACCTTCACGAGTCACATGAAACCAATACCTGCCATCGCTTTCGTCCAAGCAATACTGATCCAGAAAGCGAATCCCCAACTCGGCCGCCGCTAACCACTCGCTCCGTTTTTCGACTGTGTTGTACAGCTTCAACAGCAGCCACGCGAAACGGCCTTGCTGCCAGACACCTTTGTCCGTATCGAGCAGCGATCCGTCGCGTGCAACACTCGTCATGTAACCGCCATGCTCATGGTCGAGCGCATGCTTCAACCAAAACGGCAACGTGTCTTCAAGCAGTCCGTCGCGATAAACCGGCAGCAACTCACTCAAACGCCCCGGCGAACTCATTTAGTCTTTTCAAGATCGATGCGACCATTCAATTTCTTGAGCGCCTCGACCTGCTCCCCCTTCGCCTTCTCTTCCAGCGGATTACCAGCCAGGAAGATTCGCCAGAACGGCGAGAACTTATGTTCTTTATCGCCGTTCGCCATCTCAACCAACGGACTCAAGTCCTTGATTTGGTTGTCGACCAACATCAAATAGTTCAACTCCGTCAGCGTCTTCAAAAAACTCAAATCAGTCACCCCGCAACCCTTCAAATCGAGCGACGTGAGCCACTTCATTTCACCGATGGGTGCAAAGTCCTTAATGGGGTTCCCAGCCAAATACAGCGTCCAGACTTTGGGTAATGCTTTGATAACATCGATCTTCTCGATCTTGTTCTCTGAAAGATACAGCGATCGCATGTTCGACATATTCGACAGCGGATAAATGTCCGCAACCGCATTCCGAGACAACTCGAGATACTGCACTCTCGATAACCCAGCCAACGGTTCAATCGTTTCGATCTTGTTACCCGCCAAGTTGATCGACTGGATCAGCTTCAGTTCGCTCAGCGGTTTAAGGTCACTGATTTCATTGTTCTCAAAGTCAATCTGCTGGACGCTCACACAATGCTGTATCCCCTCGAGACTCTTGATCGCCTTCCCCTTGGCATGCACCTGCGAAATATTCTTTACGTCATCCTTCGTCAACGCTTCGGTGTTGTACCGCTTCGCAAACACTTCTTGACGTACCGCAGCTTCAAGTGCTTTGTCTGGAAACAAATCTTGAGCGACAGCAGGTTGAGTGAAAACGAACAGATAGGAAGCGCCCATGACTAAGGCGATTTGGTTAAACCAATTGCTCATCATTAGAATTCTCAGAGGTGGGTTGAAAGGTGAGGAGTAGGCGGCCCTTAGGGTTCAGAACCGCTTGAATTCAGCACAGCCAGCTTCTAGATCGCCATGACTTTGCTCCAGATTGTCGTCGATACAACGCTCGTCGTCGATACACTCTACGGAGCAACCTCGCAGACGATTTTTCACCGCCAAGACGCTAGCGCTCGCGCAGCGACCACGAATACTGCTGTGCTCTATCCTAATTCGAACCGTCGCTCCCCGCCAACCAGACTTTCTGGTCGCTGACTAGGAAAAATTGACACAGTCTTCAAGCCACTTGCTCAGCTTCCGCTGTCTCAGCTCGCAGGTCTTCAACCAGCAAACGGACGGCTCTCGCCAGTGTACTGAGCGGCAGGGAAGGAAGCGTCTGCCCGTGAGCAACGACTTGTTCTGTCGCCAGCGGCAGGTGGACAAAGCCGACCATCGTTGTCCGCTTTCGCTTTCTGCTTTTGCGCTGCTGTAGCTCATGATGCGACAGATACATCACGGCGTTGCACAGGAACGTTCCCGCATGGTACGAAATCGTAGCCGGTATATGATGACTGCGAAGCAAATCGGACCAACGTTTTAGCGGCATCGACGTGCGATAAGCGACCGGTCCACCCGCTATGATCTCGCCCAACTCATCGCCGCGATCTTCTATACGACCTGCCGCGTTAACAGCTATCGCCTCCAGCTTAATACTGCTCGCCCCTGGCGATTGACCCAAGTGAAGCACGACGTCAAAATCGCGAGCCAAATCCGCTACCAGCTTTTCATGCAGAACCGACAAATCGACCGGATAGCGACGCGTTACCAACGACCCATCGGTCGGCAAGTCTTTCAACAACTCGACTAACGTCAACCAACTTGAATTGGTTTTCCATTGGTCATAAGGCTCGAAAGCAGTCAGCAACAGCCGCAATTCAGTCAACTTTACGCATGCGAGACCTGGTCATGCGGTTCGACATGACGTCTCAAAGCCACTAGGAGCGTCGTCGCTAAAGAATATAAAGTCGACTTCGTGTCGTCTGACGACTGTACCCGCTCATCACCCGAAGTGCAATCTCCCCGCCCGATACACCCCTTCACAACTTACATTTAGTCCGCACGAAGGTTTACTGGGGTGGCAGGTCCGTTCGTGGTGACTATTTCGCTCTCACCCTACTGACCCCAACGATTTTAGATTCCCAACGAGTTTAGATCGGGATGTCCAGCGCTGTCGACGCTATCCCAACCTCGACCCGGGCTTGGCTTGAGAGCGAATGGTAGCGGTCGGCAATCGCGAGGTGATTTTGTTAAACGTCGGAGTCGGATCAGCACTGCTTAAGACGGAGTCGCTCAAAGCATCCAAGCCTGAACTCATATAGGAACCCCATATGGAATCAACGGCGCTGTGGACCCGTTGCTCGATAGACAAACTTGATTTCCCAGGTAAACGTGGCTGCTCTGACGTTTTCTCTCTGTTCCCAATTTTGATTTTCGGCCTCTCTAGTTGTGAGTTCGCTTTCACGTCAGTGTTGGTAGGGGTAACAGCGCCAGTCCGCAAAGCACTTGTGGTGACGCTTGCGCTAGCCGCAATTGCCAAGCGAATTTGTCCCGAAAAACCTCGGTAACCGTCTACAGAGATCTGATAGATCCGACCAGCGACCACCGGGAACGACACTCGGCTCGTCAAAATAGAAGTCGCCTCATCATCATTGGCGGCAACCACGGTTAGGGCAGTCAGAACAGTGCCGCTATAGATCCCCAGAGCTGTGTCGAAAGTGCTACCTGCTGTCGTTATCGTGGCTGTTCCAGTTACTGGTGCCGTCCAGGACCACCATACCGATTTACCTCCGGTTACACCTGCATTTCTAGGTTCCCCGGTTTCGAGCGTGGCCCCGATATTAGTGCCAGTGACCACGAGGCTGGATCCTGTCAATGCGATCCGGTTAGCGAAGTTATTGTTCGCTACGATCGCTAAGCGGATCTGCCCCGAAGCACCTTTGAAACCATCAACAGAGATATGATAAGTCCGACCGGCAATTGCTAAAAAAGTTGCGAGGCTAGTTACGACCGAGCCGGTCTCATCATCGTTGGCAGCAACTGCCGTCAGGGCATTGACACTGGTGCCTGTGTAGATGCCCAAAACTGTGTCGAACAAACTTCCAGCGGTGCTGACCGAGACAGCCGCATCGCGCTGCGCGGTCCAACTCCACCAAATCGATTTTCCGCCCAAAATTCCCGCATTCGAGGGCTCGCCCAGTTCCTTCGTGGCACCCGTGTTGTTACCAGCTACCGATATATTGGCCCCGACCAGCAAAGTTCTAGAAGCAAAAGCGTCGCTCCCCGACACTACAGGCGGCGGAGCCACTTGTAGCTGCAAATTAATTCTTCCAGACGCGCCTCCATAACCATCCACCGAAAAGCGATACGTTTGTCCCTTGGTGACAGAAAAGGATATCTGGCTTGTCACTAGCGAACCGCTCGCATCGTCGTTGGCAGCGACTTTTGTCAATCTGCTAACCGCCGTTCCGGTATAGACACCCAGGGTTGTGTCGAAATCGCTACCGGCCGTTGCGAGCGTTGCTTGACCAGTCGAAGGCGCGGTCCAGCTCCACCAGACGGACTTTCCACCGGTTGAAGAAACATTGTAGGGTTCGGCAATCTCAAACGTTGCTCCGAGATTCTTTCCCCAGCTAGTCAATTGGCTGCCATTCAAAACTGTCGCATTGGCGAAGTTATCGTTAGCGACACCGTTGGCGCCCACTATGTAGCTGTCGATCAGCGTGCCCCCACTCGCTATCGATAGAAACTCGAACTTCAAGGTCGTCGGGCTAGTCTCAAGACGCAACGCGCCGAAGTCGGTGTTGTAGCGGAAGACGCTACCAGCGATTGGCGCGCCAAAGGGCGTGATCTCCGCACCTCCTAAACCATTGACCAAGTAAGTTAAGTCATCCACGTCAAGTCGCTCATACTGATGCTGATGACCCGCCAGCACCGCATCGGCTCCCCATACCTTGAACGGCCATCGCATGATTGCCGTTGAGCCGCCTGAAGAATAGGGTGCATGATGGAAAGTCACGACTTTGAAAGTCGCCTGCGACCTAGCCAGAGCGTCGCGCAGCCATAGAGCCTGAACCGAGGTGCTCGTAATGCCATCGGGTTCGCTGGCATCACTGTCTAAAGCAAAGAAGTGTACGTTGTCTAAGACAAAATCGTAGTAGCGCTCGTTGCCTGGTAAGGTGAAGTAATTGAAATAGGGTTGGGCTCCCGCCGTCTCCCAATCGTGATTTCCCAGCACGGGGAAAAAGCGGTTGGTAGGAGAACCTACCCCATAGCTCCCTCGGTAATTCCCGATGTACTCTCGATAATACTGTCCGATATTAGCGTCGATCGTGGCAGCCGAGCCTACCGGGTAGTTGTTGTCTCCCAAAGTTAAAATCGCTTGGGGGTTCCAAGACTTGACCATGTTCGCGACGGCCAACTCTCCCGGCCCGCTATTCCCATAATCGCCGATCACGGCAAACGTCGCCAGCAACGCTCTCTCTTCCAAAGACTCAAAACGCATCAATCGCTGCCGCGGTTTCAGTTTCACATGTCTTGGCATGCTAGCAGCTTGACTGTCAATTCGACGGGTCGGACCACGGTACGCAAACAAGTTGTGGATTGAGATCATGATGCCGAAAATGCTGAATGGAACCGAAAGTACTTTGAGGCAGCATT
>JANPLP010000555.1:0-6294 GCA_031426595.1 Planctomycetia bacterium
GCCAACATTTCTCGGCGATTGCAGCGGCAGGTCCGATCGTCGGGCCCATTTTGGCCGGGGTCGCGTTCGGTTGGATGCCCGCGCTCATCTGGATTTTAATCGGGTCGATTTTCATTGGCGGTGTGCACGATTTTGCCGCACTGGTGGCTTCGATTCGGCATCGAGCGACGTCGATCATCGAAGTCGTGCGAATCCATATAAGCGGTCGCGCCTATCTGCTGTTTCTCGTGTTTGTGTGGCTGGCGCTGGTTTACATCGTGGTCGCATTTACCGACATCACGGCCACTATGTTTGTCGGTGCGTTGGATCTTGCGTCCGGAAAACCCTATCCTTCCATCGCTGACGCTAAAGCAGACCCGAATGCGACTATGCTCGTCCAATCGGGTGGGGTAGCAACTTCGTCGCTGATCTATTTGGTATTGCCGATGATCATGGGCTGGTTGGTCAAATCTGGAAAACTCTCGATGACCGCCGCCACTTGGACCTTCCTTCCGCTAGTCGTCCTAGCAATCTTGATCGGTCCCTACTTTCCTTTGAATGTCGATCAGATTGTCCAGCGGCTTTACCCGGAGCTGACCAACGCACAAGCCGCTTTGTATGCTGTTCGTATTTGGGATGTGTTCTTGCTATCCTACTGCGCAATTGCTTCGGTTACTCCGATGTGGTTGTTGCTCCAACCGCGCGGGCAACTGGGTGGTTATTTTCTTTATGCGGCTTTAGGAGCCGGTGCGCTGGGCATTATCCTGGGTGGGCAAACCATTCAGCAGCCCTCGTTCAAAGGGTGGACCGATCCAGTCAGCGGTGCTGCAGTGTTTCCCATTCTGTTCATCACGATTGCTTGTGGTGCCTGCTCTGGTTTCCATTCCTTGATCTGCTCTGGAACGACTTCGAAACAATTGAAGAATGAACGAAGCGCGAAACCGATCGGCTACGGCGCGATGTTGCTTGAAGCGATGGTAGCGATCGTATCGCTGTGCTGCGTCATGTTACTGCCGCTCGGCTCCGACTTGGCAAAAGCCAGTCCGAACTTCATCTATGCCAACGGTATCGGAACCTTCATGGAGAGCCTTGGTTTTGCAAGAACGCTTGGAGTCGCCTTCGCATTGATGGCTTTCAATACCTTTGTCTACGACACGCTCGACGTTTGCACTCGGTTGGGCCGATTCATCATTCAAGAGTTGACCGGCTGGAAGTCGTCGGCAGGTCGATGGTTTGGGACATTACTAACAGCGGGTGTGCCAATCTTTTTTGTGATGCGTCAGACTCTGGATGCAAAAGGCAATGCAGTTCCCGTTTGGAAAACTTTTTGGAGCCTGTTCGGTGCCAGCAACCAGTTGCTGGCCGCATTAACCCTAATCGGAGTTACCGTTTGGCTTTGGAGAACACGTCGATCTGTCTGGGTCTTCTTCGTTACCGGGATCCCTGCCGCGTTCATGTACGTGATGAGCGCGTGGGCATTGACCACTATCATTCGTAGTCAGTTCGCAAGTGGTAAGTACGCTGACCCCGTCGCATGGATAGCCGTTGTGCTGATGGTCTTAGCCATCCTCATGCTTGTGGAAGCGATCGCGGCTCTGCTACGCACGGAAAAACCGTCGGAGCCGCGCGGCGATCTAGTGCCAGCTTAATGAATTGCAATGCGCACGTTGCTATCCGCTCATGCAATCAGGTGCACACGAAGTTCGATTCGAGTTCGTTCCGTATAACGAGGATGGGATTTACTTAGAAACGAATCGGTTCATGACCAGTGGGGTCATTTCTGCGGCGTGCACTGAAGCGGATTTGCCACCGTTTGATTGTGGAGGCAACTCCAAAAAGCCCGGCGAATTACGTCTTTGGACACTTGCACGCACTGCTTCCTCGCTAACAACTGTCACAGTCGATTGTCGTCTTTCTGCCGGCATAACGAGAGGTTTATGAACTGCCAGGACGATTCTTGCGCCGCCAAAACGCTACATTACCGAACAAATACCGATGTATGTCGTGGGATAGGCCATCGAAAACAGCTCGCCATAGATTAGATGGCAGATAGGCGTCATTTTATTGCTAAGACGCACTTGTGGTGCATGTTTGGTTGTCAATCGACTTTTGTGAGTACCTGCGATTGCGAGATTGCTTACACTCATTGGTGGGCGAGTTCCCGTGACAACTGGATTAAGGAAGACCCTAAATTATAAGCTATGGAGCACAGCCGCCAACTGCCGCTGGCGCTCTTCGCATCTCCGTAGCGGATGGATGAATCGTGTTTGGCGACCACTTAGCAAAGTGAACGTTTGGATCGTCGCTTTAGCAGCTTGGGTAGTGCTGGTAGCGTTTGGGTTCAGCGTGCTGACCATGTACAGCCTGACTGCGGGTCCAACGGCAGTCGACAGTCGAGCGTCGCTCGTCGCAACTCAGCCACTTGTCCCAGTTACGATCGACCGACCGTGGCATTTGTTAATTGGCATTCATCCAAAATGCCCCTGCACGATAGGCTCGGTGCATGAACTTCGAAAGCTGATGGAGCTCAACGCCGATAGAATGCGCTGCCGCGCGCTGGTGTTCGTACCGAACAGTGTCCCACGCGAATGGGCGGACACTTCTTGTGTAGCCGAACTGCGCTCTATTCCAGGCGTTCTGACGGAGTTCGACTATGGCGGCGAAGAGATGCGCAAAGCTGGGATTTTGACTTCTGGCGGAACGATTCTCTACGATCGAGCCGACAAGATCCTCTTTCATGGTGGGATTACTCCCTCGCGCGGGCACGTAGGACCGAACGCAGGATCCGAGGCAATTACAGCCATCGTCGATGGTCGTGAAACCTTAGCTATGGACACTCCGATTTTCGGTTGCCGCATCCATACGTCGCAGAGCCGATCGAAATGACACTAGCACCCGGTACAAACGAGGACCCGAGAGTTGCCAGAGTTTTCGTTGAGTATCTGCGAAACATTCAGGAGCTTACCGATCGCGTTTTCGCTTGGCTGTTCATCGGCCAGTGGGTTTTCGCAGTGCTGTGCGCGATCTTCATCTCGCCATTAACTTGGAATGGCATGGAGGACTCGATTCACATTCACGTGTGGGCCGCTTCATTCCTCGGTGGTACTTTAATCAGCCTGCCGATCGCCTTGATCCTGTGGATTCCCGGAAGTCTACTCACTCGAATCGTCGTCGCTTCCACCCAAGTCATGTTCTCTGGCTTGATCATTCATCTTATGGGCGGCCGCATTGAAGCGCACTTCCATATTTTTGGTTCACTCGCAATTTTATCGTTCTACCGCGACCCCAGGGTTTTCGTACCTGCTGTTGGACTTGTTGTCCTTGACCATTGGTTGCGAGGTATGTTCTGGCCCGAGTCAGTGTTTGGGATCGCCCAAGCCGCCTCGTGGCGATCGCTGGAGCATGGGGCATGGCTCCTCTTTGAGACGGCTTTCTTATTGTGGGGCATCGCCCAAAGCCGTTCCCACTTGTGGACTCTGTCAGCCTTTCAAGTTTCCTTATTCGACGAACGCGATCTGTTAGAAAGGAGAGTAGAGGAACGCGTCAAAGAACTCAAGGAGCAACGCTCATTCTTGCGGAGCCTAGTAGACCACTTGCCCTGTGCCGTATTCTGGAAGAGCCGCGATCTACGCTATGTCGGCGGTAACGAAGCATTCGCCAAGTTAGCTGGTTTTAAGTCGACAGAGGACATTGTCGACGACCACCTTGAAACCCTTTGGTCACCGGATAAAGTCGCTGAGTTCCGCCAAGCACAACTGAAAGTACTTGCTAGCGGCCAAGACCGTCTAAATGATGAAGTCGAGGTGCTCATGACCAACGGTCGTAGCGTGGATTTACTCTCAAGTAACGTACCGCTTCGCAATGAAGCTGGCGAGATTGCTGGTCTGATTGGGATCCTACAAGACATCTCCGAACTCAAAACCCTGCAATCACAATTAGCGGAAGTGCAGCAGTTCGTTTCAATGCGTCAAGTTGCCGGAACCATCGCCAACGAGATCTATGCCCCGCTGCAACAAGTGACTACGAATATCGCTTTTTTAAAGAATTGCAACGATCTGCTTTTCGCCGTCGTCTACGGATATCGCGATAGTCTCTTTGACAAAGAAATGAAATCGCACGCTGCCCGCATGGAAGATATGCGGCAATTGCTGGCCGACGCTCGTTTCGATGAGATCCATGAGCAAACACCAACGGTCTTGAGCGAAATTGCCACCGCGATTGAGCAAGTCTTTGAGCTCGTCAGCGCCATGAAAGGCCTACCCCCTCCTCGCGCGCCCGAACCCGTTGGCACAAAGCACGAACTGAGCTGAGCGCGGCTCTCGCACCGCGCTGGCCGCGCGCACCGCCGCGACTTATTTTCCAAAGCGCATGAGCGCGTTCTCGCTGCGAATCAGTAGATCGCCATGGACGACCGCTGGGCTGGCCATCAATCGACCTTCACCGCCGAGTTCGTTTTTTGCAAGTTCTAGATAAGTTTCGCCTGCTTTGATGACCGTGACAATCCCTTCATGAGAGCAGACGAACAGGCGATCACCGCTGCCAATCGGGGATGCTGAGTAATTGCCCCCCAGTCGCTCTTGCCACAGTTCTTCACCCTCGGAACTTATCTGAGTGAGGATGCCGTTATCCGCGATTACATACAGGTGACCGCCGGCCACGATCGGGGATGGCTTATTTGGCGCACCACGCTTAGCTCGCCAAGCGATATGTGAATCGCTTACATCACCACTGCCATCCGCACGAACGGCCACTAACTCGGGTTTCATAAAACCGGTCGAGAACACCACTAGCCCATTCCAATACACGGCGGATGGACTGGTTGAAAAACCGCTCCCATGCTTGGCTCGCCACAGTTCCTTGCCACTTATCGGATCATAACTGCATATCCACTGTGCCCCGGGTGCAACAACTTGTTCTTTCCCCGCAACATCGATCAAAATCGGCGTCGAGTAGGCCTTTTTCATTTCCTCGCTGTTTGCTTCTATCGCGGGTCTTGCGGTTCGCCATACCTCATCTCCAGAATCGATATTCAGCGCCGCGACGAATTGCTCATCGATTCCATCACAAACGAGAATCAGATTCTTCCCGCACAGCAGTGGCGAGCTACCAGGCCCCACACTGTGGTCGACAACCAAACGCTTCGTCCAAATTGTCTTACCATTCGCAGCGTCTAAACACCAAGTCCCGTAGGTTCCAAAGTGACAATAGACTCGCCCTTGATGAATGACCGGTGTGGGAGAGGCATAGGAATTCAAAGCGTGAATCGGTTCTGCATCGGCAAATTCAGCCAACTCAATATTGTGTAGCAACTTACCGGAAGCGAAGTCGATGCACAGCACTTTAAGAATCAATTTGCTGGCAACATCTTTGACTTCGTTGCGCACCTTCCTCTGCAGTCGCTCATGCTCGATCGCCGTGGTCAACCAAATTTTGCCATCTGCCACAACGGGTGACGACCAACCCTTGCCTTCGAGCTCCGTTCTCCAGCGCATCGCGTTGTTTTGATCAAAGCGATCAGGCACCAAGCACGTGGCGGCTTGCCCCTGCCCAGTCGGCCCGCGAAATTGCGGCCATGAGTCTTCGGCCACTAGTTGCTTCGCGAACAAAACAAGGACAATAACAAACGCTAGATTCTTCATACTTAATTCCTATTTTGAAGTGGCTTCGCCACCGCTACGCTAATCTGGCAAACTCTCGCTGGCAATGGTTTCATAAGCGCGGCGAGCGAAATCATAGGCCTCTTTCGCAGCTTGGATTTCTTCCTGGCGAAAGGCTTTGTTTTTCTTCTGCCAGCATACATCCACCGCCTCACGGCACCATTCCGCGCTCCGTCGACTCGCTCGAATCGGCTTACCCGCCACTTCGACGAAAATCGGATTTGAGTGCATGGAGGGTAAGATGCGTATCGCGATCCAAGCGGAGTTTGGCAGATCGATGTCAAACGTCAAGTCCTTCACCGCGCCATCCGCTTCGATCAGTTGCTTGGCAGCCAACTGGCCGTTGACGATTATCTCGACAGGTACTTGGCGAGTTCCCTCGACTCGCGCCCTTTCCAGATGCCAGTAAGGTTTCTCATCGAGCCGCTTAGCTTTGATCGCTATTCCCAGTTCATCGCGCGCGGCAGGTAGCATCGCAGCGACTTGGCATTTTACCCGAACTGAACCTTTTTCAGCTAACGTCACCTGACTAGTCGTTGCACCGGAGCCAGAGCCGAGTTCGATGCCATTGACGTCAAAGTGAATCAAGTGACTCATCCCATCGGTGACGTAGCTGCGGCCCGCTCGGATCCCGTCTGCCCATTCTGCGTAATCAAGC
>JANPLP010000556.1:0-3129 GCA_031426595.1 Planctomycetia bacterium
TAAAATTAAATCTGGACAAAGCACTAGCCCAGCGAGCGTACTTAACCAGCGATTCCAGCCGCCCGCAACGCGCAGCACAGCCGCCCGCAACGCGCAGCGCAGACCCCACAACGCGCAGCGCAGACCCGCACTCGCTTAACCAGCCTAGTCGCGCAGCCAACGAACTCCTTGACCTGCGTCTTTACGAAATCCAACAAAGCCAACCTGTCATGCTGAAATTCATCACCCGCTACTCACCTGCTATCATGGTTGGAGTATGGGCTCTAAGCGCCCTACTCGGTTGCAATACAAACCGCGAAGGCAAAACCGAAACTTCGAAAACGACTACGCCAGCCACTTCAAGCGTCCCACTGCGATTGTGGATCGTCGGCGAAGTTAGCGACGCCTCGCTGGTCGAACGAGCCTGGTTGACGGGCTCCGATCAAAAACTTGAGATTCGTACCCTTTCGGTCAACGAGTTTCTGGCGGAGAAAGCAAGCAACTGCGATGTGGCCATCTATCCTGCACGGTTGCTCGGCGAACTGATCGGACGAAAATGGCTGACCAAGCTACCCGCTTCGCTCGCCACGCAGTCTGAAGATGCACCGCAAGTTCCCGCAGCCTGGAGCCGGCAAGCAAACTACGGCGGCAACACCTGGGCAGTCTCGCTGGGCGCCAGCGTGCCTCTCACGGTGGTCAACACAGCAGGCATCGACGTCACCAGCCAAGCTGTGGACTGGACCAGCCTACTGAAGTCCCTCTCCATCGAATCGCCCGCAGCTTCCACTGCACAAATTGATTTACCAGCGGTCGATCGCGCCGCCCTCGTAGATCGCTTTTTTGCGATCGCTGGCGGACTAAGCGATCGGAATCCAGATTACGGTTTAACGTTCGAGATGCAAACAATGCGACCGCGCCTTACCGAGCCCGAATTTGTACGCGCGGCCGAAATACTATCCGCTCTGGCCCATCAAAAAAGCAGCTCCGAAATCACAGCCCTCCAAGCAATGACCGGCGATGCATCCCAAGCCTGGTTGTGGTTGCACTCGCAATCAGCCCCAGCCCTCGCAATCGTTACCCCGTCGCAGTTGTCCGCCGCCGCTGCGAAACAATCGGGCGGCAAAGCCCTACGAATCCCGACGAAGTGGATCGGCTGGAATACTGGTGGAGGACCAATCGCTTCGCTGTCTCGCAACTGCCGCCAATCTGCCCGAGCCACCGAATTGCTGATGTGGCTACGCCAAACCGACTCTCGCCAAGCTCTCTCACCGATCATCCGCGGCATCGAATCCGCTTCCCCAGTCGCGGGCAGCGATTCGTCTTCCTGGCAAACCAGCAGCCTTGCCACCGAACTCGCCTCCAGCGCCAGCATCCCGAGCGAGTTGCGACTGCCTCGAGCTGAAGATTACCGAACGGAACTTTCAACAAGCTTGCTTGAAATTCTGTCTGGCAAAAAAACGATCGAAACCGCTTTGAATGACGCTACCCAAGCGTGGCAAAAAATCACTGATTCGCAAGGCCGAGTGCTGCAACGGTCCGAGTACGAACAGAGCCTCGGACTGGTGCGAGATTAAGTGAGCTGAATCAAGGCTTGCGAATAACCAACTTGGCAAAGCTATCGATTTTCGGGACCGTGAGATCATCAGGCAGCGGAGCGTTGCCGGGACGAAGACTCGCAACCGCCTGCACACCCGCCTCGAGTGCAGCAGACAATTCGCCAGCAAGATCGCTTACGAAAACAATCTCAGCCGGCTTCAACCCCCAGTCGTCCGCAAGCCGCTGGTAACTCCCTGGTTCTCGCTTCGAACCAATCGTCGTGTCATAGTGACCGCTGAACAACTGCAGACAATCGCCTAGCCCATCGACGTGACCGAAGAACAGCTTCTGTGCCGCAATGCTACCCGATGAGTAAATGCGAACATCTAACCCTTCAGCTCGCCAATGCTCAATCTGCGGGATGACGTCCGCATAAACGTGCGATCGCAATTTGCCTTCGTGAAAACCATCTGCCCAGATCAAGCCTTGCAGCGCCTTCAATCCAGTCGCTTTCACATCCGCGTCCATCAATCGATGCACCTCAGCAACAATCAACGGAGCCGCAGAATGCACGAGCGATTTGTCAGTCGCTTTAAGGGCGGCTTGAGGTGCGGACCGCATCCAGCTCGCCAAACCCTCGTGCCCCGCATCGCGCGCGATCTGCTCACAGACTTCAACGACTTGCGCAACATTCGCGTTGCGATCCAAGAAAACGTCCAGTCGCTCGCGCACAAATGGAAACATCACGTCGTGCACAAATGAAATGCTGGACGTCGTCCCCTCGATGTCCAGCAACACGCCGCGAGCGTTCAGCTCAATCGAATCAGCAGTGGTCATTAGGCTTGCTCATTACAGCTTGATGACCGATTCGGCGCGATTACCAGACTGAACATAATTCGGGCCAAAACAGAGCGGCTGATAATTGGAATGCACCGCTTCATCGACATAGTTGGGTGTCCAACCCGCGGCATCCTCGAACAATCGAATGCAACGAATCGCACGATCATCGCACAAATTGAACCAGTGCTTGGTCCCGTTCGGCACGTTGATCAAATCACCCGACTCAACCTCAACCGCGAACACGGGACCAACTTCGGGATGAATATGGAAGATCCCTCGACCGGCCACGGTGAAACGCACTTCGTCTTCCGAATGCGTATGCTCTTTATCGAACTTAGCTAACATCGCATCCAAGTTCGGCGTGTCGCGATTCACGTTGATCACATCTGCAGTCACAAAGCCTCCGCGAGTCTTCAGAGATTCAATCTCCGGTGCAAACTCATTCAAAATCTGCTCGTTGGTCGCGTCCGCCGGCAAGCGACCTTCCACCTGCCAATGCTCAAACCAAATTCCATGCGGCTCCAAGAAAGACCGAATTTCATTCACATCAGTAATCGTCCGATTTTCATCAGCAATGATCAGTCGTGCCATAGTTAGATTCTCACTCTACAAGCAAATCAGGGTTTACGGGGTAAGAGTAAGCGTACAATCGCCACGCGGTTTGGACAACACACCGACGCGCGAAATTAAAGCTCGAAACTAGTGCAGCGTGCAGATTAAAATTTTAGGGTGGCACGCTCTGAGGCTCTGCGAAGGGCGTGGCTAATGTCGCTC
>JANPLP010000557.1:0-7035 GCA_031426595.1 Planctomycetia bacterium
TTCAGATGGAAGATGTGGACCGGTGTCTTCGCAGTACGGCCGATGTCAAGCGCTTCGTCGATGGCTTCTAGCAGACGATCTCCTTCGTTGCGCATGTGAGTGTAATATCGGCCACCATACTCGCCAGCGACGGCGCAGAGCGACGCGATCTCTTCGGTCGGCGCATAGACCGCGGGTGGATAGATGAGCGCGGTGGAGACTCCAATAGCGCCCGCTTGCATCCCTTCGCGGACGAGGTCCTTCATTCGCTTAAGTTCGTCATCGCTGGGGCGGCGGTCGACTTCACCAAGAACAAGCTCACGCACCTGAGTGTGACCGACAGTTTGCACGACATTCACAGGTAGGCCTTGCATGTCGAGCAACGCGAAGTATTCGCGGAAAGTGGTCCAGCCTTGCTGTGAACCGGCTGCCCTTCCAAGCGGAGCGGCGGATGAGCCTTCGCCAGCGTTGATTGTGGTGATGCCTTGCGTCAGTAAGTTAATGGCAGACTTGGGATCTTCATACATGGGCGTAGCCGACTGTCCCATCATATCGACGAAGCCGGGAGCGACGATCGAGTTCGTTGCGTCGATCACACGGGTCGCTTGGTCGGCTGCGATGCGTCCTATCTGAACAATCTTCCCCTGCGAGATCCCGATGTCGGCCACGTACCAAGGGGCTCCGGTGCCGTCGACGATACGCCCATTCTTGAGCACTAGATCTAGCTTCGGTTCTGCAGCGAATGAGGCGGGTAGGATGAGCGCGGCGAGAAGAATCCAAAGCAGCCGCCCTTTGCGGATCATGCATTTCGAAAGCTTACATAACGATTTCATGCACACAGTCATGGCTCCAGGGGGCTGGGAGGGCGCGGCTCCGGCCGAACTTTCTAGAATCTACCGAGTTAACCTTCATAGGAACGCCGTCCCGTGGCTATCGCAAAAATGCCGTCGCAAAAGAACTTTAGAATCCTGCTGATCGCTTGAGGGATCTTGCGGCTGGAGCGTGAACTGATCACGCTACGTGCTGACAAAGTGCCCGATTCTAATCGAAAGGTTCCTCTCATGTTACTTACTCTTCGAATCAGTTGCCTTGCGCTACTGCTCTTTGCAGCCCCCTTTGCGTTCGCACAAGACAAAGCGCCGTCAATTGCAGCTAGCTTGGAAATTCCCGCCAGCGATGAAGGCTTGCCGGGTGTCGGGCCGATGCGTCGCGCCGACTGGTTTAAAAATTTATGGCGAGATCGCCGAAGCAAGTGGATGGAACAAAAGGCGAACGATAGCGGGTCCGTAGTTTTCTTTGGCGACTCCATCACCCAGGGTTGGGGCGAATCGATGGGAGATGCCTTTGCAGGGATGAAAGTGGCCAACCGCGGTATTAGCGGCGACACGACTCGTGGCATGCTTTGGCGGTTGAAGGACGACGTACTGGCGCTGAAACCTTCGGCAGTAGTAATGCTGATGGGTACAAACGACTTGGAAGAGAAAGCGGAAGCGGAGACGGTCGCAGCCAATGTTAAAGCGATCATCGCCGAGCTGAAGAAACACAACTCGCAAATGCCCATCGTGCTTTGCCAAGTTTTTCCAAGCTCGGCCGACAAAGCTCGGCCGGCTGACAAAATCAAGCAAATCAATCAACAGCTTATGGCAGCCGTCGCCGGCGATCCGCAGATCACGGTTCTCGATACGTGGACGTTGTTCGCGAACGATCAAGGAGACGCGAAGGTAGAGGAGTTCCCTGATCTTCTTCATCCCAACAAAGTCGGTTATGCAAAGTGGGCGAAAGCCTTACGACCTATTTTTGCCACGCTGGGGTTGCTCGAGACCGAGCCCGATACGTTCGTCCCTGAGACGGGTTTTGTAAGCTTATTCAACGGTCGTGATTTGAGTGGCTGGGTGGTGATGCCAACGTCACCCGAGCAGATCAAGCAAGCGGAGAAATGGAAGAGCAGTGATAAAGGTGCACCACCGTGGCCGATCATCAAAGAGCGCACAGAGTTGACGGGGAAGACGGCGAGTCCAGATGGACGTTATGTTGCGAAGAACGGTCGCTTGATCGTAACCACGCCAGCAGAAGGACGAAGAATACAGCAGCTTTGGACCAGTCAAGAGTTCCCAGAAGACTTTACGCTCAAGCTGGAATTTCGTGCGACGCCGAATGCCGATAGCGGTGTCTTCCTGCGAAAACCACAGTTGCAATGTCGTGATTTTCCGTTGGCGGGCCCTTACAAACAGTTGCAACAATTTAAGTCAGGAGAATGGAATGAGTTGGTGGCGGTTGTTAAAGGCGGTTCAGCGTACTGCACGTGCAATGGCGAAGTGCTCGAGGGCGATTTTAAACTTCCGGAAACTGGCCCAATCGGCTTGGAGGGGGACCGAGGGCAGATGGAGTATCGACGTATTCGGATCAAAATCGGCGATAACATGCTGAGTCCGACGGCCAAAGTAGAATCATGGACATTTGAAACGGCTCAAGGGGGCGAAGGTACCATGACCGTCAAGGATGATGCAGTGGTTTTTCAAACGACCAAAACCACAGGTGAGAATTGGCATGTGCAGGCGTATCAGGGTGGGCTCGATCTTGAGGAAGGCGCAGAGTACGTAGTTCGATTCAAGATGAAATCACCCGACAATTGTATGGTGGTTTTGTTGGGTTTGATCAATCAAGCAGATTGGCATGAGATCGGTTTGAACGAAGAAGTACGCCCCGGTGCAGATTTTAAGGACTTTGAATACACCTTCACGGCCCGCAATGTCTTGAAAGGGAACAATCGTGTTGGCTTCGAGTTAGGAACGGATAAAGGGACGGTTGTTATCAAGGATGTCACGTTGACAAAGAAATAGCGGCCAAATGCATTGAGCCAGGCCTTCAGTTAGGCTAATGGTTCGCACCGACTAGACTTGAGCGGCTCGCGGATTCGATCGGTAACGAGGTCGAAAGCTGCGGCCGCTTATTTACCTTGGAATGCTCAACCTCACTTCAACGAACTTTATATCTATGATGCAGCGCACACTGGGTTGGATCGCATTGGTTGTCACTTCGATCGCAAGTAACGTGGAGGGACAAGATACAAAGTCGGCCGTTCGCGGGTTTATTGAACGGTATGCTGCGGATGTGCAGACGCTCAACCATCGCTTTCGAGTTCCGCTAGATAGTGCCGCGATGGAGCGAAAGCTGGCGGTGACCAATGATTGGTTAGTGCAGTTGCGCGAACAGAACTTCGGCAAATTGGATCGTGTTAGTAAGATCGATTACTTACTTTTGCGTTCCGAGCTTGAATATCAGTTGCAGAAGCTCAAGCGAGACAGCGAACGCGATAAGTCCGCCGCTGAGTTGCTGCCTTATGCTACGGAGTTGATTGCCTTCTGTAAGTCGCGGGAGGATGTCGACGCGATCAAACCGAATGCGGTAGCGGAATTGCTCGACGCGGCAAATAAAAAAGTTGAAATCGAAGTGCGGTCATTGCAACCGATGGCCGCCTCCGACACTAGTGATGAAGCCACTCAGCGACGACTGCGTGCGCTGCGCTCGAGCGAGTTGGTTTCGGCGATTCGCAATTCACTGCGTGAAGCACATAGTTTTTACAACACTTATGATCCTCAGTATTCTTGGTGGGCGAAGCAACCGATGGATCAACTGTTGGCTTCGCTAGAAAAACACCGCGTAGCGCTGCGAGAACGCGTCGTAGGAGTGCCTGACACAGATCAGGAAACAATCATTGGGTTGCCCATCGGGGATGAAGGATTGAAACTGGAGTTGGAACACGAATGGATCGCTCATACCCCAGCGGAACTGATTACGGTCGCGGATCGCGAAATGAAGTGGTGCGATGAACAGATGTTAGTCGCTAGCCGGGAATTGGGGTTTGGTGACGACTGGCGAAAGGCTCTGGAACATGTAAAGAGTAAACATGTGGAACCAGGTGCGCAGCCCGAAATGATTCGCAATTTGGCTTGGGAAGCGATTCGGTTCTTGGAAGCAAACGATCTGGTAACCGTTCCACCGCTCGCAGCCCAAGGTTGGCGGATGACGATGATGAGCCCCGAGCGGCAGCGCGTGAACCCATATTTTCTCGGCGGTGAAACGATTATCGTTTCGTTTCCAACCGACAGTATGACGCACGAAGAAAAGCTGATGAGTATGCGCAGCAACAACGAGCACTTCTCGCGGGCGACCGTGCATCATGAGTTAATCCCGGGACACCATCTCCAGTATCACATGCTGCCGAGATATCGCCCTTACAGAACCCTCTTCAATACTCCATTTTGGATCGAGGGCTGGGCTCTGTACTGGGAGATGTTGTTGTGGGACCTAGATTTTGCGAGGAGCGCTGAGGATCGAGTAGGAATGCTGTTCTGGCGCAGACACCGATGTGCGCGGATTGTGTTTTCGCTGAGTTACCACTCGGGCAAAATGTCGCCGCGAGAGTGTGTGGACTATCTAGTTGAACGGGTAGGCCATGAGCAGTCGGCTGCCGCAGCTGAAGTGCGACGTTCGATCATGGGGGGCTACAGTCCACTGTATCAAGCCGCTTATATGCTCGGTGGCTTGCAATTGCGAGACATGCATCGCGAACTGGTTCAAGGTGGTAAGATGAGCAACCGCCAATTTCATGACGCGATCTTGCGCGAGCATTCGATTCCTATTGAGTTGCTGCGAGCTTACATGACGGAACAAGAACTGTCTGCTGATACCCTACCGAGCTGGAAGTTTGGTGGCGAGGCGGATGCCGACGCTAATACGAAAAGTAATGTGGACAAGTAGTTTTAAAGTAATGGAAACTCCATGAGCTCACCCGATCAACCCGACAATCCGTACACAGCTTTGGTAACGCCGCTAACCTCCGAGCCCAATTCTATTCCGCTGGGAGGTGGTTTAGTCAATCAAGTGATGGTGGTCGGAATTCTACAGATCGTGTTGGGAGTGCTGGAATTGATGATGGCTGGTCTGCTGATTTTCTATGCAGTGATGTTCGGATTCATCATGCCAAACATGGAGCAGGCCAACAATGAGGAGATCCCCGCACAGGCGATGTTCTGGATTGCAATTGGGTTCGCTGTCGGGGGAGCTATTGTGCTAGTGTTTTCCATTCTTAGGATCACGAGCGGAGTTTACAGCTTTTGGTTCAAGCAACGGACAATGATGCTGATATCTCTGATTGGTGGCATGGTAACTGTATTTACGTGCTACTGTTCGCTGTTTTCAATCGGTGTCGGCATTTATGGATTGATCGTGATGCTCGACCCGGCAGTGAAGCAAGCTTATCGAATGGCGTCCGACGGAGTGAATGCTGAGGAAATCAAGGCTCGCTTTGCACGCGCGCGATACGGGCTATGAACCGTGATGCCACCGCGTTTGTATGGCTCGTTTGTCACTTTGTCCTAAGGAGTTGAGTTGTCATGTTGCGACGTGAGGCTGTACAAGTTGGCACTGCTTCAGCGGTAGGAATGCAGTTATGTGGGCACGGACTCCTACAGCGGGTCTCGGCACGAACCGCGGGAGGCACCTACGAAATTACAGAACTTCTGCCGCTCACAGATGAGTTATCGAAGAGCTTTACAAAGCCAATTTTAATAGCGACTTGGCCGTTTGGCTTAGCAGCTTGTGAGCGTTCTCGAAGTGAATTGAAAAGCAGCGGATCGCTTTTGGGAGCCATCGAACGCGGCATCAACTTGACTGAGTTAGATGCGTCAGTTGATTCAGTGGGAGTGGGAGGGTTGCCCAATGCTGCTGGGGTTGTACAACTCGACGCATGCATCATGGATGGCACGCATCAGCGCGCCGGTTCTGTGGCGGGCCTGGAAGGATTCCCAAATCCCATCTCGGTTGCGCGCCGAGTGATGGAGAAAACGAAGCATGTGATGTTGGTCGGACAGGATGCGGCAAAGTTTGCACGACAACAGAAGTTCGTCGAGCAAGAACTGTTAACGGCGAAGAGTCGCGAGCGATGGGAGCAATGGAAAGCAGCTCAGCAAGCTGGAACAAGCGCAGTCGATAAATCTCATGACACGATCGCGCTGCTGGGTTTGGGATCAGACGGACACTTATGCGGTGGTTGTTCAACGAGTGGGATGGCATTCAAATTGCCCGGTCGCGTCGGCGACAGTCCCTTGATCGGCGGCGGTTTGTATGTCGATGGCAAAGTGGGCGCGGCGGGAGCGACGGGAGTAGGCGAGAATGTTCTGCGATACTGCGCGACTTTTTTAATCGTCGAATTCATGCGACAAGGTAAGAGCCCCACCGATGCTTGCGAAGCGACTATTCGACGGATCTCAGAGGGTGATGGCAAACCACCTTCGGCACTGAGTGTTAACTTTGTTGCGGTGAACAAAGCCGGGCAGATCGGAGCTGCTGGAACCGATAAGGAATTTGTTTGTGCTGTAGTCGATGAACAACGTGCCGTTCTGATCCAGCCTCGTCTGGTCGGCTAAAAAGTCTGAAACGCAGGTTAGCGATACTCGCTTACAATTTTCATAGAAAACAGCATGGAACCGCTCCCGCATATAGATTCTGTAACGACTGCGATTGGTCGACTAGCAGAGCGCCTGCGCTGTGTTGAAGTCGAAACCTGTCTGGCGACGCAAGCGAGCGGTCGAGTGTTGGCAGAGCCGCTAGTCGCCGATCGCGATTCTCCTGCAATCGATGTGTCGGCGATGGATGGCTATGCGATTCGAATAGCGGACCTCGAGCGAGCTCAATCGCAAGGATTGGTGATGCGGGTTGCGGCAGTTGCGGCAGCGGGTGGTGCACCACCTAATTTGCCGCGGTACGAGGCGGTGAGAATATTCACGGGAGCTGCGGTGCCAGTCGATGCGGACTGTGTGGTGCGAAGGGAAGATACCGTGGAAGCGGAGAGTGACGTGAAGTTCGCCGTGTCCGCAGAAGCCCTGCGAGTGGGTCAGAATATTCGCCGCCGCGGCGAAAACATTCAGGCTGGCCAAATTGTGGTGTCGCCAGGCACAGTACTTAGCGCTCCGGTGATGGGTGCAATCGCTACTTTTTCTCCGGTGCAGTTGACTGTTCGAAGGCGATTGCGTGTAGCATTGCTCAACACGGGCG
>JANPLP010000558.1:0-3584 GCA_031426595.1 Planctomycetia bacterium
TCGGTCAATTCGAGCAGCCACGCGCGCAGTGAATCTGTGTCGGTTAAATCGTCATGAAAAGTGGTCTCATGTGAAATCGACTTGGCGTCCCGATCCGGTACCACCGCGCGGGAATCCAGCCCTCGGGACAAACGCCAAAAGTGATCGCTGTTAATCCCGAAAGCGGCCTTCAGCGTTTCCATCGATAACTGCCGCAAATGCGCAATCGTATGCACTCCATAGCCTTCAAGCTTTTTCTGGGTTTGTGCGCCCACCCCCCACACACGACTCACCGACAATGGATCAAGAAACGCTTCAATTGCTGACGGTTCGACCACCACTAAGCCGTCCGGTTTCTCAAGATCGCTGGCTACTTTGGCAAGAAACTTGTTTGGTGCCACTCCCGCCGACGCCGTTAACCCAAGCTCGCTGGCAATCCGCGACTTGATCGATCTAGCAATCGTGACCGCGTCTCCGAACAACCTCTGACTGCCGGTTACATCGATAAAGGCTTCGTCGAGCGACAGCGGTTCGACGAGGTCGGTGTAGCTGTGAAATATCTGCCGAATCTCCTTGGAGATGGCTGCGTAGTAGTCCATTCTCGGACGAATGAACACTCCATGAGGACACAGCTTGCCAGCTCGAGACGTCGGCATGGCACTGTGTACACCATATTGCCGAGCGATGTAATTAGCCGTCGATACTACGCCGCGTCCGGTGGGCGACCCACCGATAATAACTGGCTTATCGGCCAACTCCGGGTTATCGCGAATCTCAACAGACGCATAGTAAGCGTCCATGTCGATGTGAATGATCATCGTTGCGTAGGCTCTTGCAATGCGAAGTATAACTATCACGCACCCGCGTCGAACTGCTTATCCAGAACTTCGCGAATCCGTCCTAGGTCACCACGCTCGAAGGCTTATCTCGATCGCCCACGTCTGCGATGCTGGCTCGCATGCGAGTGTCCGCATCCACATTTTTCAGCCGGTAGTAATCCATGATCGTCAACGAACCGGATGCGAATGCTTCGGCCATCGCGTGCGGCACGTCGGCCTCGTACTCAACCAGCTTAGCTTTGCTCAATTCAATCCGAGCCACCATTTCTTGCTCAGCCGCCACAGCTGCCGCGCGTCGACTCTCCGCCCGAGCGCGGGCGACGCGCATGTCGGCTTCCGCTCGATCTGCTTGCAGCCTCGCACCAATGTTCTCGCCGACATCAATGTCCGCAATGTCGATCGATACGATTTCGAAGGCTGTTTGTGCGTCCAATCGTTTCGCCAACACCGCCTTAGAAATCATCTCAGGGTGTTCCAGTACCACGCGATGTTCTTCCGCCGAGCCGATCGCGCTCACGATACCTTCACCCACTCGAGCGATGATCGTCTCTTCACCCGCACCACCGATCAACTGCGCCAGATTCGCGCGGACGGTCACGCGAGCTTTCACTTTTAACTGAATTCCATTTTTGGCAACTGCGTCCAGTGACGTGCGTGCTGCCCCACGTGGCGGACAATCGATCACCTTGGGATAGACGCTAGTCTGCACCGCTTCCAAGACATCGCGACCCGCCAAGTCGATGGCCGTCGCCTCGCGGAAGCCAAGTGTGATCGTCTTCGATTTTCGAGCAGCGATCAGAGCTCGGATCACTTGAGGCACATTGCCGCCAGCCAAGTAGTGGGCTTCAAGCGCCTGACTGCTGACTTCTTCGTCGCCAAAGCCAGCTTGTACCGCCATAATTTTCGACCGCACAATTGATCGCGCGTCCACCCGTCGGAACCACATGCCAACGAGATCGAGCAAACCGATGCCCGCACCCGTCGTGAACGACTGAGCCCATAGCCAAAAGAAATTGGCCAATACCGCGAACAATGCAATCATTGCAATCAGTATCGCTGTTGCGATCACGATCATGATGATGGCGCGGGCGTCGTTGTTACCTTGAGCTAAAAACAGCGTAGAGTTCATCATTGGCGGCTCGGCGTTCGTTTAAACTGCAACTGTCGGCGTGTTTGAGACCGCTTCAGTCTACCTGCTCGCGTTCCGACTTGAAATCCACCGCTGCAAAACACCGCGAGACCTCGAGTATTGATTGGCGCGGATCATCGCGCGCCAGAGAACCGCTGCAGCCGCTTCGCCACTAAGTCCAAAACGTGGGAAGGCACTAAGCGTCCGACCGGTAAAACCGAGTTCGAGTGAGGCGGAATCCCATGAACCGGGGCGGATAAAGCTGATTTGCTAGTTACGCGACCTTCACTTGCGGGTAGAATTGGAGCAAAAGAAAAAAGTTCTAGAAAGTAACCAATCAGGAAAATATGCAATCCAATCTGCTAGACATGGAACCCATCTCAGAAATCACGACCGCAACCAAGCCCGAAATCACTTCGTTCAAGCAACTGGACCTTTCGCCAGTAATGCTGCGTTGCCTTACCAAGTTGGGCTATGAAACGCCGTCACCTATCCAGGCGCAAGTGATCCCAGCGGCACTCGATTCGATGGACATCATCGGTCAAGCTCGCACTGGAACCGGTAAAACCGCCGCGTTCGGCATTCCGATTCTTGAGTTGCTCGACCCACTTCGCGAGACTCGTAACCCTCAAGCACTCATTTTGGTCCCAACCCGCGAGTTGGCTGAACAAGTATTTCAGGAGATCGAACGGCTGGCTTGGGGTTGTCCAACCGCCTGTGCTGTCCTGGCCGGTGGCAAGCACATGCGACGCCAGATGCAGCAGCTCAAGGACGGCACCCAGATCGTCGTTGGCACGCCCGGACGCGTGATGGATCATATCCAAAGAGGCACCTTTAGAACCGAAGACCTGTGGTGCGTGGTATTGGATGAAGCCGACCGGATGCTCGACATCGGTTTTCGGCCCGCCATCGAGCAGATTCTACGTCGCTGCCCGAAAGACCGCCAAACGATGCTTCTCAGCGCGACGATGCCCCCCGAGATTCAGCGTCTTACCGAGCGTTATTTGCAAGATCCAGTGCACATTAATTGCTCGTCAGCCAATGTTTCGGTCGATGCCATCGAGCAGCGTTATTTCAGCCTCCGAAAAGACGAGAAATTCGATACGTTAGTCAAGTTGCTGTTGCGCGAAGAACCGAAGCAAGCCATTATCTTTTGCCGCACGAAACGCGGTACCGATCGATTGTGTCTTGAATTGCAAAAGGAACTTCGGCGTTTTCCAGCCACCGCTAACATGCGGCTCGATTGCATTCACGGCGACATGAATCAACGCGATCGCGACCGCGTCTTTACCGATCTTCGCAGCGGTAATCTACAGATCCTCGTGGCCACGGATGTGGTCGGTCGTGGAATCGACGTGTCAACTGTATCGCACATCATCAACTTCGATATCCCGCTCGATTGCGACGACTACGTTCACCGCGTCGGCAGAACCGGGCGAATGGGCCGCGATGGCATCGCGTTCACCTTCGTTACTGCAGACGAGGGCGATCAACTGACCTCGATAGAACTGAATATCAATCGCCTGTTGATCCGAGATTCGATGAATCCTGCTGAACTTGAGGTTGCAGCACCGATACGTGAATTGCAACCTCGGGGAATGGCCGGTTCAGTTTCAGGCGGCGCTACAGGCGCAGGC
>JANPLP010000559.1:0-5783 GCA_031426595.1 Planctomycetia bacterium
GCCAAAACGAGCAACCTAAACCCCGAACTCCTTGAAGCCCTCGCCACCTCCGCTGGACATCCAAAAGTAGCCGTGAGCTTTACTCAACGAGCGGTGATCAGTTTGTGAGCTCATTTGACCCAAAACCAAACGCTGTAACGCTGCAGGCACGCGTCGCAGCTGAAGCATTTACGGAAACTTAAGAGGTACCAGAATCGGCGTGTTCGCGACCTGGTTTCCTTCGAGCGTGAGGCAGACATGCAAATAGGGCACTGCGGCATTAGGTTGGCGGCATTAGGTTGGCTGTTGGTGATTGACGCTTGTTATTGTGGACTCGGAAGCTTGCGTCTAACTACCTAATTCTAGCCTACTGGCGATCATTCGCCAAACGCCTAGTAGTTATAATTTTGGCTCCCAATTTTCGTATCCCCAGGCCTTTACGGAGTCACTTTATGTGGCGAGTCTTAGTGTGTTGCCTCACCGCTGCGATTGCTGCTGTGTTCGCCAGTTCCGCAGCAGTCGAAAAATTAGCCGCACAAGAACCGGGTGCGAGAGCGGTTGATATCGTGGTTTATGGCGGAACCAGTGGCGGCGTGGCCGCAGCGATTCAAGCCAAACGGATGGGCAAAACGGTGACCTTGATCGAACCGACCAAATTTGTCGGCGGCCTAACCACGGGCGGTCTGGGGGCGACCGACATCGGCAATAAACGCTGCATCGGTGGCATCTCGCGTGAATTCTACGAGCGCATTTTTGATCATTACAGCCAGTCGAGCCATTGGAAGCAGGAGACGCGTGAAGCGTATTTCAAGAGTCGCACGCGAAGCGGCGAGAATGAAAAAGCGATGTGGACTTTTGAGCCCAAGGTGGCCACCTTGGTCTACACGCAAATGCTTGCCGAAGCCAAAATCGATGTGGTGTTCGGCGAGCGACTGGACCTGGCGAAAGGTGTGGTGAAAGAGGGCGCGAGGATTACGAAGATAGTGATGGAGAGCGGTCGTACCTTTGCTGGCAAGGTTTTCATTGACGCGACTTACGAAGGCGATCTAATGGCCAAAGCGGGAGTGAGTTACCACGTCGGCCGCGAGGCGAACAGCAAATACGGAGAGACGATCAACGGGCTCCAGATCGCTGGCGCGGTGCATCATCAGTTCACTCACAAAGTTGATCCGTATCGCAAAGCGGGTGATCCGAGCAGCGGTTTGCTGCCAGGCGTCTGGCCCGCACCGACTGGCAAAGATGGCGACGGTGATCATCGCATACAAGCCTATAACTTTCGCATGTGCACCACCGACGCGGCTGAGAATCGGCGCGAGTGGCCGAAACCAGAGGGTTATGACGAGCAACAATTTGAATTGCTGTTGCGCAATTTCGAAGCCGGTGATAAACGACATCCATGGAATCCCGTGTGGATGCCCAATCGGAAAACTGATACCAACAACAACTTCGCAATCAGTACCGACAACATCGGGATGAATTACGATTACCCCGAAGCGGATTATGCGACGCGCGCGAAGATTTGGAAAGAACACGAAACGTATCAGAAGGGTCTGATGTGGACGATCGCTAATAACCCGCGAGTTCCGGAGTCGATCCGAAAGGAGTTCAATCGCATCGCATTGGCAAAAGATGAGTTTCTCGATAACGACAACTGGCCACGACAACTCTATGTTCGCGAAGCTCGACGAATGGTGTCCGAGTATGTGATGAGCGAGAAGAATTGCAAACGCCAAGAAGTGGTTCCGGACAGCGTTGGCATGGGAGCCTATAACATGGACAGCCACAATACTCAGCGCTACGTAACGGCAGAAGGCTACGCACGAAATGAAGGGGATATACAGATCGGCACTCGCCCCTACCCTATCAGCTATCGAAGCATTCGACCCCGCGAAAGCGAATGCAACAATTTGCTCGTTCCAGTTTGCATGGCGGCCAGTCACGTCGCTTACGGTAGTATTCGTATGGAGCCAGTTTTCATGGTGCTTGGCCAAAGCGCCGCCACCGCTGCAGCGCTGTCGATCGATGCAAAAACTTCGGTGCAGCAACTTGATTACAGCAAGCTTTCAGAACGCATGTTGGCGGACAAGCAGGTGCTCGACTTCGAATCCCCACCCGCACCCGTGCAAACAAGACTGACCAAAGAGCAGCTCGGCGGTATTGTTATTGACGACAGCGAAGCACAGTTGACCGGCTTTGATACGCTCGGTCAAACCGTTTCTCCATTCGTCGGAGCTGGCTATGCGCACGACGACAACGATCGTAAAGGAGAGCAAGCGGCGAAATTCACTCCTAACTTACCTGCGGCCGGTAAGTACGAGGTTTTTGTTGCCTACACCGCGCATAACAATCGGGCCTCGAATGTGCCGGTCAAGATTCGTTTCGCGGAGGGTGAAAAACAAGTGCTAGTTAACCAGCGAAAGAAACCACCCGTGCTCGACGCGCTCATGTCGCTCGGAATCTTCGAATTCAAATCGGGCCGCGATGGTTTCGTGGAGATCTCCAACGCGGGCACCGATGGACACGTAATCGTCGACGCCGTGCAGTGGCTGCGCCGCGAGTAAAACTCAGCGCTACGGGCTTGATGAGCTAACGCTGAAAACTTGGTTGGCTAAGCGGGGCGCTCTTTCGTACGAAACATTTGTTCGTGCGGCAACAACGCTCCGCCGTCGATAGAGATGGTCGCGCCATTGATGTAATCGCTTGCTGGATCGCACATAAAAACAACTGAGCGAGCGATCTCATCGGGTCGAGCCAAACGTCCCCATGGAAGTTCACCTCCACGAGCCTTCAATTCATCTTCAAAGAAGAATTTACGTTCGCCCGGTGTGTCAGTCCAACCGGGATGAACCACATTCACACGGATGCGGTGTTCAGCCAACTCGCAGGCGGCCGTTCTAGCCATCTGATCAAGAGCCGCTTTACCCATATTGTAAGCCATCGCGCCTGGAATTGCTTTGTAAGCATGAGGAGAGCTGATGCAGGCGACCGCACCCCCTTGGCCCTGTTCAATCATCGCAATTGAAGCGGCCCGCAGAAAATTGAATGGGCCCCACATGCACACGTTGATCGTTCGTTCGAACCCTTCGAGGTTCGCTTTGTAGAACAGTTCGCGATCGCTGTACGCCGCATTCGTAACCAATACATCAAGGCGTCCATAGTTCTTAATCGTCTCGGCCACGACTTTATCGACTGCTTTGCGGTCCGTCACATCAGCTACACCGGCGGAAGCGCTTCCACCTTCAGCTTTGATCGCAGCGACCACTGCGTCAGGTTGCAGAATATCATTCACCACCACATGAGCACCGGCAGCAGCGAGGGCTTGCGCGCACGCAGCACCAATACCGCGAGCCGCGCCGGTTACGATTGCCACTTTGCCATCAAATATTTTCGCTGAGTTTGTCATTGCTGATTTCGCTTGAACTTCCAAAGGTTAGCCTTCACCTACGATTTCAGTCACAAGTGATTCAGGCCATTAAAACGCTTCTTTCAAGTCGCTCTCTAGTGGCGAGCGTCGTTGTAAAGCTTTGCGTACCCAAGCCATTTGAACAAGTGGATTGCAGCCGAATTTCGAAAGCAGCGCTTTGTGTTTGCGCTAGAACAACTCGTCAGTAGTTCGCCGTTAGCTCGCAATCAACTCAGCCACCAATGAATCCCAATACGCTTCCGGTTTAACGCCGACAGTCGACATACGTACTTTGCCAGAGCGGTCGATGAACAGCATCGTGGGGTAGCCGCTGAAATTCGGGACTTTGCGAGTCACCTTATCGTCGATGAGAACGCATGGGTAGTTGATCCCAAACTCTGCGATCGCGGCAGACAAGCTAGCCGTGGCAGACCGCGTGTCGGCAGTTCGTTCGTTGCATAACCCGATGACTTGCAGATCTTGCGAATGATTCTGCTGCAACTTGATCAGATGGGGGATCACACGGCGACACGGACCGCACCAAGTGCCCCACACGTCGACGATAACCACTTTGCCCCGTAAATCTTGCAGCCGGACCGGACGACCTGAAACGTCAACCATTTCAATGTCGAATGGAAACGATTGAAATTCGTTTAGCTCACGCTGAATCGGTGTCAGCCGCTTGGATGCTGAAGCTGGTGCAATCAATCCAGCGCCAAGTCCCGCGCCGAGTCCCGCGCCGAGCGTTGCGGCAACGGTTTTCGCAGTAGCATTATTTGCAGCGACGTCATTTGCGGTATCGAGATTGGTTTGATCCGCGATCGCCGAGTTCGTATTGGCGGCGACATGGTTTTCTGCGGAAAGTCTTGCTGCTGTAGCTTTGCCGGTTGCCTGTGAGGCAGCGGAGGGACCCGATTCCGCTGCTAACGAGTTCGATGAAGCCGGTTTAGGCTTCAACCAACTAAACGCTTTGTTTGAGCCTAGACTGCAGCCGTTGGCGAGTACGAGAAGTAGCGGGAGCGCGACGCACAGCGACTTGAGCGATCGATGCATGGTGGATTCCAGCGAACAAGGACAATATCAAACTTTGCGGCTTGTAGCAGATTCATCCATTAGTGGCAATGCAAGCTGCAGTCGCCCAGAACAGGAAGATCTTGGAAGTGCCTGACGCGAAAAGCCCTTACAGGTGTCTCAGCATGTATTCGTGGGATGGGCGACACAATCAATACACGTGTCAATGTTTTGCAAACGATTGATTTGCATGCAAAGCCAGACGATATCTAACTTGTCGCAGCCTCCCCCAGGCCCTGCGCTCTTTTGACTTCATTCCAATTCAACCGCTCCAATGGTCGTCCTGTTTAATCGGGATTGAATTTGATTGAATGCATGGCGAAACCGTTCCCTAATCCGTAAGTGCGAATCATCCATGTCAGAACACAACGACCACTTAGACGAAGTCGACACCACGCAGGAAGAAGAGCTGCGTGTGAGTGCTCGACGCCGCAGCACCAAGGACGACGCGGCCCCCCAATCGCCTCTGGAGACTTATCTCCGTGAAATCAATGAGACCGCATTGCTGACCGCGCAGGATGAACGCGACCTGGCAAAGCAGATTGCTGAAGGAGACGTGCGAGCTCGTGATCGGATGGTTCGCGCGAACTTGCGTCTGGTTGTAAATATTGCCCGCGGTTACGTCGGTAAGGGGCTCGGCCTGCAGGACTTGATCGAAGAAGGCAACCTTGGCCTACTTCGCGCCGTGGAGGGATTTGATCCGGCCATGGGTACTCGCTTTAGTACCTATGCAAGCTACTGGATTAAGCAGTCGATCAAACGCGCCTTGATCAACTCTGCCAAAACAATCCGTATACCCGCGTACATGGTCGAGCTGCTCAGCAAGTGGCGTCGCGCTTCGGCTCGGTTAACAGAAGAGCTCGGGCGTACTCCCACGCAAGAAGAAGTGGGTCGCGTGCTGGGGTTAGCACGGAAGAAGCTTCCGATCATCAAAAAAGCGATTCAGGTATACAACAGCACACCGCAAAGTGATCAGACCGATGCGGGGTGGTCTCTAGGCGAGATGGTCATGGACGAGCGACTAAAGGCTCCCGACGAGGAACTGCTCGACCACGATGTGCTCAGCACTGTACTCGAGCTGCTCGATACGCTCGACACTCGCGAAGCTACTGTGCTGAAGTTGCGATTTGGTTTGGGTGAAGGAACCGCACATACGCTGAAAGAAATCGGCACCGAATTGGGGCTGACTCGCGAACGTGTACGCCAAATCGAAACAGAAGCGCTTGCCAAATTAGCCGACGGGCTCCGCGATCCCAAAGAGCGTGCCGGCTTGGCGTAATCGCCGTAGTGCTTTGTCAAGCTTAAATTTTGGGGTGGCACGCCCTGAGGC
>JANPLP010000560.1:0-5380 GCA_031426595.1 Planctomycetia bacterium
TTTGAGACACTTCATCATCCAGCCCAGAGACGACAGCCGCTTGCGAGTCTCCTCGACCCACGTTGGGTTGCTGGCCCGAAGCTGAAGGAATTCGTCGGTCACCTTCATCGGTTTGCGATCTGCACCACGAGGCGGAAACAACCTAGTCCAACGCTTGGCGATTTCCAGGGCTGACCAGCTTTTTGCTTGTTCCTCGTCAATCCGGAGCAAGACGTGTAGGTGGTTGTCCATAATGCTGAATCCGCCAACGGAAATGGCAAATATTTGGTCAAGTTCTTTGAGTCGCTGATCGATCCAACCCTTGCGGTCAGTGGAGACATCGTCGGCCAAAAGATGGGCCTTGCGAACGCAGCGAGAAATACAGTGATACCAACGTTCGCCGTTTCGTCCGCTGAAGTTACATTCGCTTATTTCCGTTTAGATTGCGGAAGTTTGTCATCGGGCGACTTGTCTTTTGTCGGTACAAAACTTGGGATGAAGATCTTTTCTTTCCGCGGGTCATTGAAAGCGCTGTCGGGAACATCACCCTCAAACAACCATTTGATTGTGAATTTCGCTTCCAACGACTCGTCATTATCCATCCAGTTAGCATGGACGCTTTCGGGAACATTAACACGAAATTCCTTGATATGCTTCCATTGAGTCGATATTCGTTCAACTAGTTTCCCTCGTTGAAACGGCTTTTTTGGATCCCAGTCTGAACACAAACCGCATTCAAATTCAACGGGCATTCCAAAATCAGATTCGTGTAACACTGTAAAAAGGCGGGTTTCCTTCTTGTGTGCTTGGGGCTCTCCCCAAATCGATTCTACGTTTCCATTCTTGCGCTTTACGGACATGACGCAATTGCGACCAGCCCCAAAGAAGCCTACGGTAAACGAATCCGAAGTAACACCTTCCTGTAAAATGTATGAGCTCGACATCCAAAGCATAAACGGATCTAAATGCGGTCTGGTCAATCCAGGTTTCGTTGCAACCCACTTCTCACCGGACAACATCAGTTTTTCGTCTTTGGACTTCCAGTCGTAGTAGCTTGATGGCCAGTTTGAGAGTTGCCCACCTGCACCACCACGCTGATAATCTGATTGCTTACGTCTTTGTACTGTGATGCCCAGCGCTTTGTCCACGGCTGTATACGCAATGCCCTTGATTCGCATGTAGTCCGGATCGTCTGGCGTTGATTCCACTTCGTAATGGGTCAAGGCGGCCCAACGGTTCGGCATCAGGTTGCGTTGCTCGCCACTTTCCAGAACTAGTTGTTCACCTCTGTCTACGGCATCACTCAAAATCAGATCGCTTTTGGTGGCATCCTGCGTCGCAACCGCAAGGTTGAACGGAGTGAAAAAGCAAATGGCGCAAATCGTGAATTTCAACATGGGACAAGACCTTTCCAATTGCACGAACGAGTAATGGTGCACGTCCCGCAGTCTGGCTGCAGGACGAAAACGTTGTTAGACAGATTGCGTCTCTGACCTCAGGGCCCCTCACAATAAATGTCATTTCCGGCTTCGTCCACGTGCTTCGTCATCCCCTGGTACGTTTGAGTTGGGGTCCACTTTTTGCTAACTTTGCATTCCGTGGCACCACTTGTCTGGTTCAGTACACACTCACACTTGTAACTCACGGTACAGTTGATTCCAACCAACGTACCTCTTATGCCAGTTGTGCCTGCTGGTGCGGTGCTCGCATCCCGTTTTGCATGAAGCTCCCATTCTGGCCGGCTCACGATTGCTGTTTGTGGCCCGCTGCAAGTTGTAACACAGGCCGTTCCGCCACTACAGCCATTGTTCGCTGGTTTCACGAAGTTCAAACTACAGGAGCCTTTGGTGCCGTACTTCAGGCAAGGATAAGTTGCTCCTTGACTAACTCCATCGTCGGCAGGCGTCGACTCTGGAGGATCACCAAACGCATCCTCGATAGCATCTTCGCCCCCTTCGCCCTCTTCAAACGGATCCTGACACGCGCCATAACTGGTTGTAGCAAGCAAAATCGCAAAGCTGCAAAGCGTGCGCCAAATCGTTCGAATGATTATGTTCTTCCTCATTTCATGGCCTCCTAAAACTGAACTACTGAAACAAAACTGGAATGTGAAAGTCTGAATGTCCGTCGTCGAGCAGCAGTCGACCTTCTTGAAAGGACTCCTTACGACATTCTCGATCAAGAGAAAATCGCACTCTAACAATAAAACTACTGTTTTTCGTTCGCTTTACATCCGCTTCCACTGGAAGTCGATGCGAGTCACCGAATTGAAGCACTAGTGTTTTCGTTGACTCTACGACTTCATCGGCAAGGAAATCCGCTTTTCGAACAACAAAAGTGCCGCCAAATTCGTCACTCGTTCCAATTCGCTTAAGTACCAATCGCTGAGGCGACGTTGCGGCGTTGAATGCGAAGTGAAGCTGGAAATACCGTTGTGCATACAGTTTTCCGTCGGATGTGTTGGCCTTCAAAATAAAAAAAGTAGATGCGTCATTACCAGAAAGCTGCGCCAAGTTAAATGTCAGTCCCAACCTAAAAGTTTCTGTTTTTTCAGATTTTGTGCAGACAACCTTAGAGGGATAGGGGCATTCTATCGACCAATCCATCCGACTGAGATCGTCGCCGACTAAGCTTTTGACGTCGATGAAATGCCCTTCAGAAGTTTCAACACGCTGCGGGACAATTAATTTCGACTGCGTAAACTCCAAGCGGGAAACGCTTTTGCCCATTAGCCTAAGTTTAAGCTCGTCCCCGATCACGTTCTTTATAACAATGATTTTTTCAAATTCCTCACTGCTATGAGGCGTCGTAAACACCGCGAAAATAGTCCCTGTGGCTTGCCTCTCGATCTTGACGCTCTCAGTTATTTTCGCGATGCAACCACAGGAAGTTTTAATGTCGGAAGCTTCGAATGTGCTACCTGTGTTATTGGAAAGAGCAATTTCGATCTTATAGTCACTGGAGTTGAACAACTCCCCAACCCTACACTCAACCTCGTCATTAGACTTCAAAAACGCTGCTTCAATTTTACGAACATTGCTCCCTTTTTCGATACTCAAGCTAGTCAATTGCGCGTTCACACTACCGCAAGAGAGCAAGAGAGCAAGAGAGCAAGAGAGCAAGAGAGCAATTTGGTTGCAAGCACGAGGATCTCCCCAAAAATCTGTTGTCGTTTGGAAGTGTTCGCGGATTGTATCCTTCACGTGTATTTTGTCAATAGTTTTTCTAGAGAAGTCAGAAGTCGCAACTGGTGGCCGTGACTCGCCGAATTCAAGGTGTTCCCGGTTCGCTGTTGGTCGGGCCTTCAGCAGCCCAGGGAGTTGCGATGGCTTGGGAGGAAGCCGATCGTAGGTATCAACTATGTCCAGGCTCGTTTCTACGCCTGCGGAATGGGCAACAGGAAAGTGTATTTCCGTGCGTTGGATTTGTCGTGAGCGGGGGCCATACCAGTTTGTACCGTTGCGTTTCGCCAACCGAGTGGTGTAAAACAAGGGCCATCCATCTTTGCGATGGGTTTGGGTCGGTTAGCCGCACAGCTAAACAATCAAATCGCGTTTCGCACGATTCTCGGTCTGTGACTTCGCAATCAACTAGCGTCACATCGCAAGAGATTGCCTGACGCGATCTGGCGTTAACGGCATTTTGTCGTTGTCTCCTGCGGTTCGAGATTTTCCTGCTTCTGTTACCGCTCCTATCTCGAACATTTGTCGGTTGCCCGACGGCTATGCCACTTTGCGCAACTCAGCGGTCAAAGAAAGAAGAAATTCCATGCGGGACTTTTTGAAACACAGAGCAACAGAGATCACGGAGGCAACGTGTCGTCCGTTTTTCTTTGCGCCCTCCGTTTCTCTGTGTTTCAATCTTACGCTGCATCATCACGTCACCGCTGCATTCCACGTCTCCATCCACCGATGCGATGGCCACCACGTTCCATCCCACTATACGCTACAACGCGGTGCTACCTGGCAGCCTGCGTATCGACGACGCATCATGAAGGCTGCGCGAACGAGTTACCAAGAAGGTACGTACCACCCAGACAAATGCAGTGTCCCTTTGCCTTTCGCCTTCAACGGTTGCTAGGCCAGTGCATCGCATGCACCATCGTCTCAAAAAAAGAGAACCAAGTCTTTCGCTTGACCGGTTTGCCTATCGGAGCGTTGACAATCGCAAAATTGCTGTTCATTTTGTTGAGTAAAGCCTCGCCCGCTATTCGCGGAAATTGAAAGGTTTGCCAAGCAAAATATCTAATTTTTGTTGTTGCAAAGGCTCGAGTTCCTTTAACAGCTCCATTCGAGCTCCAATAGCAATTGCCGCGTTTCCGTCGTTCAGTCTACCTTCGAGGGATTCACAATTTCTCTGCAACTCAGCAATTTGATTCTCCGTTAATCCCATCCTCTTCCCAAGAAACCCCTTCGCTACTGCGCAAACAATCCCCTGCAACTTGATTTCAAGTCGATAGGCAATTTCCTTTAGCCTGTCCCGTTGGCGAGGATCGAGTAATTGGTTTATTATCGCGATTCTATGCGTTACAACTTCCGCGGACTTCGTTCCTCCATTCCGCTTGGCCATCGTTAGCTCCGAAAAAGAAAATGAGTTCTCTTCCAACAATCCAAGAACTTCCTCCCAATCATTTTTTTCAAATTGAATCTCATCTGCAATCGACTCATCCCGAAGCAATCTAAACATGTCTAATACGGACTCAGGATCGCCAAGCCCCGATTTTATATCGAAAACCATAGGCATTCTAAAAAAAAACTCTTTTCCTAAAGCAATTTTCAGTACTCGAAGCTGCTCCTCCGTCAGATTCCTTTCTAGTAAAATCGATTCAACAACTTTCGCTCGTTCAGCAGATGCCTTACTCTCAATTGCTTTAGCACGGATTGCCAATGCCGCTTTCTGAAAATCCTTTATTTCGAGAGCAATTCCAGTAAAGCCATCAATAAGAGCCTCGGGCAGCCCAACTCTATCAATTTCAATTTGGTAGACCATTTGTCTTAATCTAGCAAGCTGGGATTTATTAAGGATTGCCCTCATTGCGTCGGTATTCTCAACCTGTTTTGCAGCCAGTGCCAACTCAATCGAATAAATATCTTCCTTCGTTGGAATTCCCTGCGTGTTGATCGCGGGGGAGCTAATTGTTCCTCCGGACCTGCCTCCCGACTCTGCGTGAAGAAACAATAACTTTTCCCTGACCTCATCCGATAATTTCAGTTCATGTGCAACTGATTTATTCATGGCAAAGGAAAAGAGTGCTAAATCAGATTCCGGATTTGGGATGGATGCAAAATAACGAGAGCTTGATGAACGAAACTGAGCCAACAACAGAGGCTGTTGGCACAAGAGAAAAAACACGCAAAAAATCAACTTCAATCGGTGCAACTTTGCGAACGTGCAGTTCCAA
>JANPLP010000561.1:0-3583 GCA_031426595.1 Planctomycetia bacterium
AGGACGAGATTGGATGTCATGTAGACCGGCGCAGTTCCAAGGTAGATGGTCTCGCCGATCTGACGCGGCCCAACTCGCAGTAGTTGCTGCCAAGCTCGCAGAGCCACCAGCAAGCCCCCTTCGCGTCGTTTGCTTATCGCATCGGACATCGCCTCGCTAAAGTTAACTTCCACAGTACGAGCGCCCAACTGAATCACACCTCGATTGGAATCGACTTGAAGCGTTACAGCAGTTTCTTCGCCAGCCAGTTTGCCGGTCACAATCCATCGCGGTTCCAGCTTTGCAAATTCGCCTAGCGTTTCCGCTCGCCGCCACACCGCGTCACGGTTGAGTTCGTTGAAGTAATAGTTGGCGAAGCCGGGGCGACTGGCAAGCAACGTTTTGACTAACGCTTTATCCGGAGCACCTGGCAAGGGCGGCTGGTCCGCGGCCTCGTCGCTGGACTTTTTAGTACTTTTCAACTCTGGTGCATCGGGTTGTTCATTACCCTTACCTTCCGGCGCGTCTTTTCCGTCTTTCGGTGGCTTGTCATTGGGTGATTTGCCTTTGGGTGGTTGGCCCGGTTTCGGCGCGTTCTGCCCCAGCTCTGCGTTGACCAGGTCGATCAGTTGCTGGTCAGTATGCACACCCGACAGTCTCACCAGCGTCGACTGCGTAACTCCATCGCGACGGAAGCTCACTGGAACTCGCCAATCTTTGGGGAGTGTTCCGAGGATGTTTTTGAAGTCGTTCGTCGTGTTCACGGCGCGATCCGCGAACGTGATCAATTCGTCGCCGTACCGCAGGCCACGTCGATAGGCGTCGCTGGAACTGAGTATGTTGCTCAGCAGGACTTTGCCCGATTCGTCGGTGGAGACCGTTGCGCCCATGGTGGCGTGATCGACGAGCCGCCCGCTGCGAAGCATCCCCATGAAGTGCTTGATTTGGTTCGCGCTGATGGCGTAACCGACGCCAACATTCACGCGGCCTCGTTTTTCGAAGGAACAACGACCGTTGATCCCGATAACTTCGCTGGCAAAATTGAACAGCGGGCCGCCCGAGTTGCCGGGGTTGATGGCGGCATCCGTTTGGATGCAGTCCGAATACTCGAGCAACGTTCCGGCCGGATACTGATACCGATTCACTCCGCTTACGATGCCGAGAGTCACCGTGGGTTCTAAATTGCTGGCTAGAACAAAGGGATTTCCGGCTGCAAAGACCCACTGGCCGACGCGAACCGTATCGCTGTCTGCGAGTGGTGCAATGGGGAAATCGTCGCGCCCAAGCAACTTGATCAAGGAAACGTCACCGGTTGCGTCCACTCCAACAATCACTGCGTCGTAAACTTGACCATCATTCAAGCCGCAGCGCATATGGTCGCCGCAAGCACTCGAAACGTGATAGTTGGTCAGTGCATATCCATCGGGTGTGATCAGCACACCGCTACCACCGCCACCGCCATCTATGCCGAAGATGGCCACTGTCGCCTCAGACGCGCGTTGCATCGCAGCGATGCGTTGCTTCTGAGCCGCTTCAACCGTAGCGTTCAATGTGTCGTTGGAGGCTTGGAGGGTCGCGACTCGGATATCCCGATCATCGGCTGCTACGGACGAGTAAGCTGCGAGCATCACCGCCACGCTGGCGGCTATCCAGTCTTTATGGCCTATGAACGCGGTAATCAGTCTCATCGGGGATACCTATCTCTCGCACAGTTTATTTGCGTGTGCATTTTTTATTTAAGTAGTGCAGTTTGTAACTCTCGCCGCGTTATCGCGGGAAGTGAAGTCGGTTGAACTCTGGTTCGAGCGGCTCTTTTGGCGGACCTACAGCATGCTAGTCAGCCGGATTGTGTTTTCGGCCTGCAGTTTTGGCGTCTAGTTTCAACTTGTAGTTTAGCGAATTGGAGAGCGCCTGTCAGTTGTTAAGCACGTCGGCGACAGTCTTTCGGTTTAACTGAATTGCAGAAACCGGACGTTAGCGCGTTCCGGCTGATCATTAACCCAAAAGGCTCAGGTACACGTGCTTCGGCTTAGGATTGGTTCAGCATCAACCGACTCAGCAGGAGTTGGTATGGACTGATTATAGGGATTGCGTTGCATGTGCGCTAATTTCTTGGCACCGTTCCTACCACACCGTTCCCACCACACCGTTCCCACCTGCAACTACGGGGATTTAGAAAAAAAGTTCTGAGGGCGGGAATAATCGGGTCTTAGATTGGATCATCAAACGTGTGAAGGGAAATTGCCAAAGCCGTTTGGCGGTTCCCTCGTGTGAAAATTTCCGTTTAGGTGACTCGAAAGGTTTTTAGATTATGAAAAAGCTATTCTGCGTAGCCGCTCTTGCTTGCTTTAGTTTCGTGGGTTGTGCTGCTGAGACAACTCCGGTAGTCAAAGACGCTGCTCCTGCGACTCCAGCAGCCGATGCTCCTGCAACCGATGCTGCGGCTCCAGTTGATCCGGTAGCACCAGCCACTGAAGCCCCTAAGTAGTCTTCCTCGGGTCTGATCAACAATGACCCATGTGTGGCTTCCAAGTCGACTCGCTCGTTTAGAAAAATGACCGGTCTGGCACGGCATCGCGCTGTTCAGCCTCTAACGCAAAGCAGGCGTAATGCAAAGACCGCCTCAGGTAACCTGAGGCGGTCTTTTCTGTTTGTAAACTTGGTTGCCAGCCACGACGAGGTTCGAACTTTGCATGGATGGCTTATTCGGAATCCGCCATTCCTGCATTACGCTTCAATTATCAAGAATCCTGAATTACTCGGTCCACTGATCACTTTCCCTTTTCGAACGTCCGCGCGCTAGTGCAATGTCCAGCTTAAAGTTTAGGGTGGCACGCTCTGAGGCTTTGCGAAGGGCGTGGCTACCGTCGCTCGAATCACGCCCTTCGCAAAGCCTCAGGGCGTGCCACTCAAATACGATCAACCCTAAAACTTAAGCTGGACAAAGCACTAGCAGCGTTTCCCGAGCTCAAGAGGCGGCCTTGGGGATCGCATGATACGAAGTTTTTCCTCGTCGCCTGGATGCTGCACCGTTCTACCGCTTGATGGTATGTTGTTCGGCTAGTTCGGTAGCAGCTTGGGGGCTCGGATTCAACGTAAATAAGTCAAAGGCGCAGCATGCTTTTACAGGAAATGACTTGGCCAGCGATTAGTCAAGTATCGAAGGACACGCCGCTTGTAGTACCTATCGCGGCGGTTGAGCAACATGGGCATCACTTGCCGGTCTACACAGACAGCATGTTATGCGGCGAGATCGTACGCCGAGTCGAATTGGCGATGCATGACGACGTGTTAATTGCCCCGTTGATGTGGCTGGGTAACTCGCACCATCACATGGACTTTTCGGGCACACTTTCCGCGGCTCCGCGAGTCTATTTGGATATGCTTGTAAGCTTGCTGGACAACTTGATTGAGCATGGCTTCAAACGGCTTTTGATTTTGAACGGTCATGGTGGAAACGACGTGCCGGGCAAACAAGCAATATTTGAAGTGCGTCAGAGCAACCGCAAACGCAACGATCTGCTGTTGCTATTCACTACTTATTGGTCGTTGGGGACTGAGCCATGGCAAGCCGCGCCCGATTTGCATCAGCGCGAAATGGGAC
>JANPLP010000562.1:0-3355 GCA_031426595.1 Planctomycetia bacterium
CGATGTGGCCGTGGCGCGACTGGGTGGTGAACGCCTTCAATGAGAACATGCCCTTTGATCAGTTCACAGTATGGCAATTGGCGGGCGATATGTTGCCTGAAGCGACACCAGAACAGAAGCTTGCAACGGGTTTCCTTCGCAATCACATGATCAATGGCGAGGGGGGACGCATCGCCGAAGAAAATCGTGTCGACTATGTGATGGACATGACGGAAACGGTTGGTACGGTCTGGATGGGATTGACGCTGAATTGCTGCCGATGTCACGATCACAAGTTCGATCCGATTCGGCAGCGCGAGTACTATCAGTTGTTCGCTTTTTTCAACCAGACGCCCGTGGACGGAGGTGGCGGGAATCCTCAGACTCCGCCGATTCTTCCAGTTCCTTCACGCGATCAACAGGCTCAATTGAATAACCTTGAGCAGCAGCTTGAAATCGTCGATGCCAAGTTGAAGTCAGCTTCTGATGCACTCGCGGCACAGTTCGCTGATTGGGAGCAAAGCCAGCGCGTATTGCTTCAGCAAAACCCATCGCCTTGGCGAGTTCCGCGAGTGATCAAAGCCAGTGCTTCGCATCAGACCCTAGAAGTGCTTCTTGATCAATCCGTTTTGGCTTCGGGTGAAACGGTAGCGAACGATACATACGAGATCGAATTGCAGCCTGCTGAGCTGTCGATGGCATCGCTGCGTTTGGAAGCGCTCCAACATGAGAGCTTGCCGAAGGGCGGATTGTCGCGCTGGCCGGGTGGTAACTTCGTGCTGACATCCTTTGAATTGTATGTGCAGCCTGCAAATTCGAGTGAACGACGCAAGCTGAAACCGAGTGATGCTAAAGCGACGTTTGAGCAAGGCGATTTGAAAATAAAATCGGTTCTCGACGATGATCCGAAGACCGGCTGGGGTGTTTGGGAAGGTCATCCGGTCGATCGCCCGCAGAGTGCGATATTCAACTTTAAAGAGCCTGTGCGATTTGCAGAAACCGATCGCTTGCTGGTCGTTTTCAAGCATGAATCGAAGCACCCGCGGCACCTGATTGGTCGCTTGCGTTTGTCGACGTCCACATCGGAAACAGCCGGGTTTGGAGAAACGGATCCAAGGTTCGAAACCGCTTTGAAGAAGGCTCAAGCGGAACGCGATCCAGCAGACCATGCATTTTTGGTCGCGCGACAACAACGCGGCGATCCCAATTACGTCGCGCTGCAAGCCGAGCGTCGCGGGCTGGAAGAAGATCAAAAGACCGTCATGGCGTCTGTACCTAACGTGATGGTTATGGCGCAGCGACCTCAACCGCGCGATACCAACATGCTTAGTCGTGGCCTCTACAATCAACCCGGCGAAAAAGTTGAACCGCAAGTGCCCGTTAGTCTTCCTAGATTAAGAAAAGAGCGTGCGGCGGATCGATTGGCTCTTGCTCAGTGGTTAGTTTCGAATGAGCAGCCGTTGACGGCTAGAGTCGTCGTCAATCGTTTCTGGCAGCAGTTCTTCGGGGTGGGTTTGGTAAAGACGGTTGAGGACTTTGGTTCTCAAGGAGAAGTGCCGCGTTATCTTGATCTGCTCGACTGGTTGTCAACGGATTTTCGTGACAGTGGATGGGATGTGAAGCACTTGGTCAGGTCGATAGCGACAAGTCACACTTATCGTCAGTCCTCGCAGTTGGGTGGATCGACGTTGGCCACAGACGATCCCGATAATCGCTGGCTTTCGCGCGGTCCTCGCTTTCGAATGCCTAGTTGGATGTTGCGAGATCAAGCGCTTGCGGCAAGCGGGTTGTTGGTGGATTCAGTGGGCGGTCCCTCTGTGAATACTTATCAGCCGACGGGTGTATGGGAGGAGGCGACATTTGGTTTAAAGAAATACCAGCGCAGTAATGGCGAATCGCTGTATCGGCGAAGCCTGTATACATTCTGGCGACGCATCGTGGGTCCGACCATGTTCTTTGACAATGCCTCGCGTCAAGTGTGCACGGTCAAAGTTGTGCGCACCAACACGCCGCTGCAAGCCCTATTTACCTTAAATGATGTAACATTCGTCGAAGCGGCGCGAGCCTTAGCGGCGAAGTGTCTGCTGGTCGAAAGCGATTCTGCAAGGGTTCGTATCGATCTAATTTTCCAACGGATTCTCGCGCGTCCGTGCAGCGATCGAGAGGCGGCGGTTCTGATGGCGGCGCTCGAACGAAGTCGTCAACAATTTGCAGCGCAGCCCGATCAAGCAGAAGCATTTTTGGCGATTGGTGAAACCACTTCGCCTCCACGCATGGATCGTGTCGAACTGGCGAGCTGGACCGCACTTTGCTTGGCGGTTTTCAATTTAGACGAAACGCTTACCAAGGAGTAATGATGGTTGGACAAACGAGTTCCACCTTGGCTGAGGCAACGGTCCAGCAAGCGAATCGTCGCGCCTTTTTCGGTAAAGCATCTACAGGCGTGGCCACGGCGGCTTTAGCTTCGTTGCTTTCCCGGGGGGCGGGCGGCCAGACCGCCCAAGGTGGATTGACTGCGTTGCCACATTTTGCGGCGAAAGCCAAGCGTGTGATCTATCTGTTTCAAAATGGTGGGCCGACGCACGTCGAACTTTTCGATAATAAGCCAGCTCTTCGGAAGCTGCATGGCAAACCGATTCCCAATGAGTATGTTGGCGGCAAACGATTCAGCACGATGACTGGCAACGCCGATAACAAATTGGTGTTGGCGCCTGTCGAACCGTTTGCTCAGCATGGGCAATGTGGGGCGTGGGTCAGTCGCTTTATGCCCTATACGGCTCAGGTGGTCGACGAGCTGTGCTTTATCAAAAGCATGCATACGGACGCGGTGAATCATGCGCCAGCGATATCCTTTCTGCTAAGTGGTGCTGAAATTCCGGGCCGCCCGACGCTCGGCGCATGGTTGACTTATGGATTGGGAACTGAAACTGACAACTTGCCCGCATTTGTAGCGATGACCAGTGTTAGCAAGGGAACTTCTTGTGGGCAGATTTTTTACGATTTCTACTGGGGCAGTGGCTTCTTACCATCCCGATTTCAAGGAGTGAAGTTTCGAGGCAGTGGCGATCCAGTGCTGTACCTTTCGAATCCAGAAGGTATGTCGCGTCAAATGCGGCGCGAGTGGCTCAGCGATATTAGCACCCTGAACTCTCTCAAGCTTGAAAAGACGGTTGATCCGGAGATTGAAACACGGATCGCTCAATACGAGATGGCTTACAAGATGCAAACGAGTGTCCCCGAGATGGCGGACCTTTCCAATGAAACTCGCGAGACGCTTGACCTTTATGGTCCGCAGGTTGAGGAGCCAGGAACATTCGCCCACAACTGCTTGCTGGCTCGTCGATTGATCGAACGGGGAGTTCGGTTTGTTCAAGTC
>JANPLP010000563.1:0-12519 GCA_031426595.1 Planctomycetia bacterium
CGGGAGTTGTGCGCAGAAGAGTCGCTCCGCGAAAGTGAGCGTTCGCGTGGCAAAAGTCGACACTTCGCGCAATAGTACCATCAAGCGATTAATTCGGATCCTGGAAACATAGCCCAGACCAGACGAGTCGCTTTCGGCAAAAGCGACCTACGGTTGATTTGTTACTAACGCCGGAGTTGTGCGCAGAAGAGTCGCTCCGCGAAAGTGAGCGTTCGCGTAGCAAAAGTCGACACTTCGCGCAATAGTACCATCAAGCGATCAACTCGGATCCTGGAAACATAGCCCAGACCAGAAGAGTCGCTTTCGGCAAAAGCGACCTACGGTTGATTTGTTATTAACGCGGGAGCGGTGTACCGAAGAGTCGTTCCGCGAAAGTGAGCGTTCGCGTAGCAAAAGTCGACACTTCGCGCAATAGTACCATCAAGCGATCAGCTCGGATCCTGGAGACATAGCCCAGACCAGAAGAGTCGCTTTCGGCAAAAGCGACCTACGGTTAGGATGGATTGAAATAAAAAAAGCCCGTTTAATAACCGAGTCCCTATTCAAACACCATTGCGATCTATAAACACCTAAAAGCTCCATCACTACATTTATTTAACTTAATGGGCTACCGCATGTTCAACGATTGCAATTCGCTTCCACAATTCCTTCACGACAACACTACCAAACGATCGTGTTTGCCTTGATCGAAGTGTAACCCAACTTCCGTATTTCCAGTAACAACAATTCTCCTGTCTTGTCTGCTATGAGGGCGGGTCTAGGGACGATAGTCTCACGTAGTTACCAGCTGCTTAGGAAGTGCCAAACAACAAGCCAACAATCACCGATCGCATCGATTGAAGACGCAGAAGTCTACAAACGAATTACACGATCAACAATATCTCCAATGGCCCCAACAACGCCAGACAATTGAAAGCGTTCGTTTGCAGATTGATAGGCAGCCTCAACCATGCGATTCCGGTCGCTCTCAAAATCAAGGATTGAGCGTATTTGGCTTGCTAGATGAAGCGAGTCACCTGGATTTGCAAGCAAGCCATTGACTCTATCTTCAATTATCTCTTCAGCACCACCTGCTGCGGAAGCGACAATTGGCGTCCTGGATAGCATCGCTTCGACAATTACACGACCAAATGGTTCTGGCGATGTCGAACAATGAACTACTAAATCAACTGCAAGCATTAATGAGATAATGTCCGCACGGAATCCTAAAAAATGAACGCGTCCAAGAACCTCACTTTGATCAGCCTTTTTGAGCAAATCTTGCTTGTACTCCGTTTCACCAAACAATGCCTCGCCAACTATAACCAACTGCACGCCAGGCAATTGCCTTAACGCGTCAATTGCAATATGCTGCCCCTTCCAAGGAGCCAGTCGGCCAAAAACTCCGATAATCTTCTCATTCTTCAACTGTAGCACTGACCGCAACAACGTACGCTGTGTTATTCTTTCCTGATATTTAACATTAAATCGCTCGGTTTCAAATCCATTGTAGCAAACAGTTGTTTCAGTAGTTCCCCCAGCCTTGCGAAATGAATCCGCCGTGGCACACGAGTTGGCAATGACGTGCGATACAAATCGATTTGTGACAGCAACTATTAGGCTTACACTTGAATGACTAAAATGCTCTCGTGACAATATGTCATGGAGGTGGTAAATAACAGGCTTGCCCGAAATCCATCCAGCAAGGGCGCCTACGATCAAAGCTTTCGGTGTATTTGCATAGATTAAGTCTAACTTCTTTGCTTTCTTCGCAACGACTTTGGCAATACCAACCACTTCAAAAGCGCCGAAAAACTTTCGAAAAAGTCCACTCTCTTTTCGAAGGGATAAGGTGATATTTCCCAACTTGCAAACATCCGTCTTTATACCGGAAGCTACAAGAATTTCGTGCAATGGCCCATTCTGCAAAAGAACTACATGATCATCAGCATCATGCCATTTCTTGCGAAACCCTACCATGTCCATGAGACAAAGTTCAGCACCACCAAGTTGCGCGGTTTGGTCAAGAAAAAGAATTCTAGATACTGGCGTCAATGTTGACTGTCGGCCTCCCGATAAATCTCTAGCACTTTGGGAGCAATTGTATTCCAATCATACTTTGCACGTACATAATCCCTGCACTCAACTTCTCCCGGCATAGGCACTTCTCCTGTCAGGAAGCCACTAATGCCATGTGCAATTGCCTCGGCGCTCGTGCCACTTAACACTAATTGCGGCGCAAGAGGCAAGACAATCTCAGGTAGCGAGCCGACCGGTGTAACGACCACCGGAGTCCCTGCGGACAATGATTCAATGGTTACTAACCCGAACCCCTCAAGAGACTGCGTGGGAACAATACTGAAATCGGCGGCTCGATACGCTGTGCTTAATAACTCATCCGGTACAAACCCAAGCAACCTTACGTTGTGTCCAATTCCAAGGTGTTCAATTCGTCGTGATAACGCATCTCTTAAGGGTCCCGACCCACCAATCAAAAATAATGCGTCTTGCAATCTTCGCGGTGCATCCTTTTTCAATCTACCAATCGCCTCGACCAGCACATCGACTCCAACACGGTGCACCAGTCGACGAATCGACAAAACGATGGGACGATCGATAGGCCATCCGAGCTTTTCGCGTGCTGTGATTCGAGAGATCTCCGGATCCGCCGCCCGTGTATCGATTGCGCCTGGTACAACCCTAACGATGTCCGGTGAAACGCCAAACCTCTCGATCACTAATATCTTGAACGACTCACTCAAAGTGATTATCCGGTCGGCAGAATGATACGCTTTTCGTTCCTGCCTACCCTGCAAAAACGTCTTCCAAAATGGCACACCCTCCAACGATGCTTCATCCGCCCAGGGGCCTTGAAAGTGAACAACGTGAGGCACCTCTGTTAAAAGATCCAAAAGCGAAGCGCTGACTGAGGCATGATGCGAGACAAACACAAAATCGCGGATTGCAAATCGCTCCTCTGCCAATGTTCGCAACTTTCTCAACCTAACGGAGCGTGGTTCATCGGGCGACCCAAATACAATTGCAGCATAAGGAACATTCGAACTAGTTGGCAGCCGGCTCTGGACCCACCCCTCTACCTTGCAGTCATATTTCGCATGAGCAGAACATATTCCATGCTGATATCGCTCAAGCCCTCCAGGGTGATCCTCAAACCAACCAAGCCCCAGGTGGATCAAATGCATCACAATTCATACCGCATATCGATACAGCAACCAACGAATACCAAATACCCGAAAACGCTCACCGTTTTTCAGCGTAGCTTGCATTTTGAGCTTCGTAGTAACGACTATTTCCCGTGTAATACGAACCTCTATAGTACATTCCATATTCGTTATAGTGCGCATTCTCGTCCATCCCATTGACGATTACACCTAGCACATTACCACGCACCATGTCAATTCTTTGCTTCGCCTTATGCGCAGCTAACATGACACCCTTTCTAATCCGTAGCACCAAAAAGATACCGTCAGCAACGGAGCAAAGGCTCGTCGAGTCGGCGACTGGCAGAATGGGCGGAGAATCAATGATTACGAAATCGAATCTAGCTCTCAAGGCGGCTACGAGCTCAGCAAACTTCGATGAAGCAATCAACTCACCAGCGTCCTTTGGCCTTCCACCACTTGTTATAATCGAGAGATTCTCTATGTATTTGCTGGGTCGAACCATTTCATCCAGATCTAGATTTCCGTTCAGGTACTCCACACAGCCCGGCTCGATAGGAACACCAAAAATCTGATGAACCTTAGGACGACGGAAATCTGCGTCAACCAATACGACTGATTTCTTGCTTTGAGCTAAAGACACGGCGACATTGCTCGATGTTGTTGACTTGCCGTCGCCGGGAGAAGGGCTCGTAATGAGAAAGACCTTTCCTCCTGTTTGACTGGAGGAAAAAAGCAGAGCGGTTCTCGCTGCGCGAAAAGCTTCCGAAGCCGGCGACAGTGGATCGTGAGCGGAAACCAAAACACTGGAAGCAACACCGCCGAATCCAATGCTACTCTTACTCTTCCTTATTTTTGGTATTTTACAAATAACGTTTGTTGCCAAGCTATGCTGTATGTCGATCGGGGTTCTAAACGACAAGTCGCTGTGATCTATCAAGACAGCAAGTCCAACCCCGGTCAAAGCGCCTAAAAACACTCCAATCGCCATGTAGATAGAAAGAATAGGAGCAACCTGCCAAGCTCCGATTGCTGGGTCTATTACGCGAACTTTGGTCGTGCTGTAGTTGTTTGAAAGTACGTTTATTGCTGTTAACTTGTCCAAAATTTTCCCAACAGCATCCCGTCGCTCATCAATCTGAGCTTTTAGCATATTAACTTCCGCCATATCTCCAGCAATTGCTTTTGCCCCCTCTTCAGCAACCGATAATTCTTGGACTTTATTTGTCAATTGTTGCTTCTCTAAAACCCAGTCTTTTCTCAACTTCATCTTGTATAACAGAAACAATTCGTTATCACTCTCATTAAACTCAGATGCTGACGCCCGTGATTTTGCCAAGTCTATTTGTTTCGCATCCAGTACACTTGTAAGATTATTCAACTCCAGTTCCGTTTGCCTCTTGCGGTTGACGTATGGCTGCAAGATGGAAGAGATGGAGTTGACCGTCTGGTGATTTGGCCCGAACTGCCTAAGCAAATCGTCTTTCTGCGCTTCCATCTCAAATATTTTTCCATCTAGAATCTCAAGACGATTTTGCAACCTGTTTAGGTTTGTTCGCTCCTCAACACTCAATAGATCTAAGATATTCGTCGAATCTTGGGCACGCATTTGCAATTCATTTCTAGCTTCTATTGCGAGTAGCTTTCTCTTCGACTTGGCGTCCGTTGTTTCTCCCAGAGCTTCCTCCAATGCCTTCATTTTCTGCACCAGTTCGTCAATCTTCTTGGTGCAAGCATCTTTTTCCAGTCGTAACCTTTGGATATTCGCGGTATAGGGATTTACCCACTTTCCGGCTTCGTTTTCAGAAGTCAAGCTCAGCTTCTTCAGTAAATCAAAGTACTTTCGTTGATCCAGTCGTTGATCCGACTCCATTTTCGTTTGCAATTGCTGAATAAGCGAGACCGATTCCTTTCCTGCAGAAATCGTATCCTCGCCAATAAACTTAATATATGTCGCTACTATTCCAGATAATATATCCGGGAGTTCTTTAGGGTCGCCACCCGTCAGTGTTAAGTCGAGGGTATCTGTACTCTTCTCCACGGGAACGATCTTGAGCATTCTTTTTAATGCCCCTACAGGGTTTACTACCCCCTGGAAAGTCCTAAGTTTTTCAAACTCTTGATTTTTAATGGCATCCGACAGTAGCAAATTACTCGCAATGAGATTTTGTTGTTTCGAGATCGCCACCGTTGTCGGAATGACTTCACCGTTGACAATCGTCGGTGGCGATTGCGTCCAAACCATGAGTCTTAGCGTTGTCGCATAGACTGGAGTCGCCTTGCAATACACAAAATATGCGACGATGGCACTAACACAAGCGATAAGGAAGACCAGGTATTTTCTCCGGATAATAGCCCCATAAAGATCGAAATTGGGAAAAACGCTTTCTTCCATCGCAATTGGGGGTATTTGACCATAGTGGTCGCCATTTTCATCATTCGAAACGGAAGGCATTAGCATTTTATATCCTTGAGTAGTTCGCGATTACCGAACTTTTTTTTCACGACGTGGGCTATTTTAATACACTAACATGGATAACGTATTTCCTGCCGAAGTCAATCGCAACTGAAATAGAGAAAAGTGTTCAAAACCATTCTGCAATTTAGCAACAAGACAGGTAGCAATCTTACACGCACTGAGATCGTAGAGATCAAGAGGTCTCTTGTAAATTTGGTTTCTTGTAGTTGATCTTTGGTCGATAGAACGGCACAGGTTCCCGAGCGTGTCGAATACCTGCTGATTTCAAAAGCCTGTCATGACAACCCAGGACGTATCCCGCTAACAGCCAAAAATACGTAACACCAGCCAGCCAGTTTCCAGTGAATAGCAGAACCATCCCGCTTATGAACCAAGCTCTAAAGAGAGCTACGTCTCGATCAAGATACATCTTGTTCCAAACAATTGTGGAGCTGTTCCACAATTGATATAGAGTTCTAACAATTAAGTACGTCCCAATCCAACCAAAGGTTGTTAGGATTTGTAGATACCCGGTGCTGTCTCCGATCCCTTCCTGGTTGTTGTTGTCGGAAACTCGAGAGGATTGCCCTTGCGATCCGAGTCCCAGGCCAAGTGGCCTCGTCATTCCCTGGCGCAATGCGATCCCCATCAATATGATTCTCCCCTTGAATGAGCCGTCCTCCTGAATATTACCCAGAGTCGCCATTCGATCTCCAACTTGCTCTGCGCCGGGCATACTTGATGAAAGCGGTGCAGAAAACAAAACTCCGATGATACTTAAGATGGCGATCGTTATGAGTCCCTGCCCCTTGGTGACAAGAGGTAGAGCGATTACCGTTAGCCCCACAAATATTGCGGATGAGCGAACATAAGTCAGAAGCATTGCGACCAGTACAATCGCAGCCGCAGGAAAGCGAAGTCCGCTAAGCAGTTTCGGACGCAGGAGGATGAGAACCAATGTCCCGCCCAAGAACATAGCCGCCGGCCCACGCTCGTGCATTGTTGAAAAGAGCGTCATTTTCGTCGGCTCTAATGTACCCAAGTAGCCTTCAAACCCTACGGCTCGCACCCAGAATGCGTCCCATGTTGGAATGGTATAAAACTGGTATAGACCGTAAATTGCCACTAGTACTCCGACCACCGCAGCCGAAATCCCCCACCTCCTCATCACTTGTGGATAACGCGCAAATATAGCTCCAAATCCCATCAATCCAATTGGACAGAGATAGTTGGCCAAATCAAATATAGCTCCGAATCGGTAGGTATAAAGTCCTACGAAAAATGCGATCCCCAAAGCGAAAAGATACCACTTCATTACCTTCTTAGAAATCAAACCGAAACGGCGAGGGTTGTAGAAAAGCTCATTAAGCACGATGAGCGTTGCAAGGCCTCCCACGACCAGCGGGGTCAAACTGATAAACGATAAGGGGTCAAATTGTCCATTGGAATAGTCAACCATTCTTCGTATTCCGCGGTTGAATGCGTAAACCGCTATCCAGTAATCTATTAACCAACTGGAGCGCTGAATCGCGAAAAAGAGTGCCGGAATGCAGATCGCCATCGCGACTAAGAGCGTAAGTGGTTCCATTATTATTCTTGCCCCGAGTAGAAGTGATGAAGATCGGGCTTGGCCAGTTCAGTGATTGTCTTTCGAAACAATCCGCACCGTCTCGGTTTGTACCACTTTACGTGTTCCAAGCCGCGAGCGAGTGGTCCGTATCGCTAAGGTGCGATTACACTGAGACTGCTGGTGAGTTTCTGACTGATTCGATTCCAGGCGAATTGCTCGTCGTAGAGACACTTTCCCTTTGAACCGATAAGTTTTAACTCCAGGGGACTGGTCATCAGAGACTTCACGAGTTCCGCGAAATTCTCGGAGCCATCTTCGACCGGGACTGCAGCGTTGCTAAATCTTTCCGACCAGACATTATCACTTAGTGGCCCCAATGTAGTTACAAAAGGGATACCGTGGGAGAGAGCAGCCATCAATGAACCGCGGCGAGTACTTATTCCATCGGTGAACGGACTTAAAAAAAGGTCCATAGATGAAATTGCCCCGGATGCTTTATCTGCAGGCAGCCGCCCACTGTCGATGAAAGGTACTTTTCCTGCAACCTTTCGATAAACATCTCCGTCTGGTCCAACATGCAACAGCAACAGCTTCCGACCGGTAGAGTAAGCTAGGCTGATGGCACTCCCAACCCAATTGATCAATCGGGAAGGGTGAGCCGTTCCAAAGGAACCCATTACAAACGTGTCCTTGGATATTCCTAAACGAAGACGCGTCTTTTCTCTAGATTCTCGCGATGGAGGCAGATTAGAACCAACCGGGAGATGTATCGAATCCGTTTCTGGTCTTCTAGTATTGCGATTACGTTCGGCCTGCAGCCATTTTTCAATCGAAAATATGCGAAGATCTGCAGCCTCAGCCAAGGTTCGGTATTGCCAGACCTGCCAGAGTCGCATTATTCGAAACCTCCAATTGCAGGGTGGCACACTGACTTCATGAAACATGACTCCCAATCGCAATTTTGGCCATTTCGTTTTGATGGATCTTACCAGGATTGGCAAATGTAAATTGAGTCCTCTTCTGCCCCAAGAAAAATGATTGAACTGGAGGACTGCAGCGTCGGGCAATTGATTCTGCGCCTCCAAGGAATGCAGCGACTTAAGAATGCCGGAAAGGCCACCGCGTTGGTCGACTAAAAATGGTTGTTGGATCACCACGCCAGAGATTTGATCAACTGCTTTCTTTCGCGATGTCCAAACGGTTGTTTCGTGCCCATCACTGCTGAGCTGCTCGGAAAGCCTGGCGGTGTAGTCGCCTATTCCGTCGGGTGCGGGAGGGAGCGTAGCCGATATCAATAATATCTTCATTGCGTTCTATCCGCGATTGCAACCAAGCTAGTCGAAAGCAGGGTGGAGCAAATACTCTAAATAACAGGTCTCTGTGAAATCACAACGACGGTTCGTCACAATGTTCCAATTTACAATGCCACTAAATAAAATATCGGAACTCATGATAGCGGATGCGCGTTCGAAATCGCAAACTTGAAATTAGCGTTTTTCGCAGGTACGACGCACGCAATTATCGATCGTGTCCGAAAAGATCTTTGCACATTGACGTATCGCATACCGACTGAGTACCGTCCGCCTTCCGTGCTCAGCATACGATCGCAGCTTAGGTTTGTCCTCGAGAAGTTGGTCGATACACGATGCCAACTCGCTGGCATTACCTTCTGGAAAGGTAACTCCTCCCCCAGTAGAATCAATCAAATTTGGGATTTCGCCGGAGTCTGATCCTACTACTGGCGTGCCGCAAGCTAGAGCCTCAATGATGACGCGACCAAATTGCTCCTTCCAATTGGGTTGAGTTTCCGATGGTATGATCAAAAGATCCATTGCAGCTAAGTATCCCGGGACATCATGGTGCGGCACGTAATCCAATCGAATCACCTTCTTTTCTTTACTCCCGGTATCGGCAGCATCGTCAACGTCCCGTTCCATTGGACCGGCGCCTATAAAAACAGCCTTCCACTTCGTTGCCTTCAGCATTTGCAATGCTTTTAAAAGCGTTCCTACTCCTTTTTCTTTGCAAATGCGCCCGACATACCCAATTATAGGGATATCTTTGTCTCCTCGCAACGCATCCGGGTATTCTTCGAAATCGCTTTTTGGTCTGTAAAGCTCGGGATCTATGGCGAGCGGCAAAACTGTCGTATGAACTGCACCTTTCTTTTTAAGAACATTATCCACTGTGTCAGAGACAGGAAAGGCAAAGTCGCTGCTTCGTAAAACCCATTTTTCTAGCCATCGAAACGGGAGTGGATAGCGCTTAACTATATTTTGCGCTGAGTAGTAACCGATCGGACATCGAACGCTTAGGCGGTTGGCGATTTGAAATTGTCCCGTCGCAACGGCGTACGGTTCATTGTGGACATAGATGACGTTCGGCTGAATCTGTCGGATCTGGCTAATGAGAAAGCTGCGATAAATATGTAGAGGAATGCTGCCCGATTTCCAAATGGGTACAGTTCTGATCTCGCCGCGGAATTTAGGCCATCTCTCTATCGTATCAATCTTTACATACTCGCTCTTCCATTTTTGTGGAACCAGTAGTGTTATGTCCCACCCCGTCAACTCCTCCACTGTGGAGAAAAACTGCTGATTGATTGGCGTCACACAAGGATGACTAACGACCAGCAATTTCAAGGCACAAGTCCGCAAAAGAGTTCCAAATATCGATCGGCCATTTTTTCCCAAGTATTGACCTCGGCAATTCGCCGTGCGCTTTTTCCCATCTCCGCCCGAAGGACCGGGTCGTTGGACAACATCCGCATGGCATCTGACAATTCAACAATGTTCTCGGGATCCGAGAGAACAATACCTGAACTGGGGTCGACCAGATCCGAGGCGCCGGTCACTGCACTGGTAATGACAGGCCGCCCTGACGCCATTGCCTCAAGGACGACCAAACCGAAAGGTTCATAGCGTGATGGAAAAACAAAGAAGTCGGTTGCCCTACACAATTCTGCGATATCGTTTCGAAAGCCAACGAAGGCAACACGATCCTGAACACGCAACTCTTCGGCCAATTTCGGGTAGGGGCTATTTGACTTGTCGCCGGCGACAACGAGCCCTAAATTAGTGACCTCCACGAGAGCCCGAAGAACTGTGTCGAGATTTTTCCGGGGCGTTCGTATATCACCCACAAAAAGAGCCAATGATCCTTTGAATGTTGACAGCGCACCAATGCAATCCCGATCGCCAGCCCCTGGCGAGAACTCATTCGGGTCAACGGCATTGTGAATGACGGAAATGCGGTTTGCTGGAACGCCAACTCGCTGAATCAATTGCTCCTTAACCCCTTTGGACACAGCTATTACTGCTCTCGCATTAAGGAATGCGGAGCGTTCCAATTTAGCATTGATCCGCGAGTAAATGTACTGATACCAACTATACGGAGGTTTGGTGACTCGGGAAGTGTGTACAGGCAAATCAAGCCATGCACGGTGGACGAATTGCGCCAGACAAACATCGACGGTTTGAAACCTACTAAAGCCCACTCCAATAGAAATATCTGTTGGAGATTTACGAGTGGCCGCATGTCGCTTTGAAGACAATCCAAAGATAAATACTTTCAGCAGGTTTGGTTTGGTTAGCCACGGTTGGACCGGAATCCATTCGCAATGTTCGCTCACCAATTGAAAGTCCATTCTGTCAGCGAAACACGCAAATCGGTGCCCTTTTTCAACGCCTCTTGAAATGATCTCATACAGAACTCTACCCTGCCCATCACCTCTGACTACATTATGCGATGTTATCGAGATGTGCATTGTGTAAACTCAACAATCCCGCGAGATCCATGTTCACAAAGGCGTGTTAGTTTAAAATTCGCTTCCCTCATTAAACGGACCAATTTCAGGTGTCCTGAATGGCCATGATACTCGAGACCAATTCTAGAAAATTTCTGAAGTACCTCATGGGGCGTTGTTTCAAAAAGGGCATATTCGTGCCCTTCAATATCGACTTTTAGAAAGTCAACATTCCCACCAGCCATGTCTACCAACTCAGCCAATGTGACGGTTGGTACTTCCAGTGCCCCCGGCAGTGACTCAGTTGAAACTGTTCGGGAATGAGAAGGGATACCACTGTCAGCCGGCATATAGAGAATTCTATTTTCTGCATCGACTGCGGCCTCCACAACGACGCACTGACCAGATGCAATTTGCGATGCAAGAGTCTTTTTTAGACGCAACGTGTTTTCGGGAAAAGGCTCAACTGCAATTACCATTCGACTTGGCTCCTTTGCTGCCAATATGGAGAATGCGCCAATATTGGCACCAAGATCAACAACTATTTTGTCCGTTTGGTAAATGCGGTATTCATCTCCAAACCAAACCGTCCAAATAGTCGTCAGATCCTCCCAAGAGAAAATCTCGATTGATGTCCCATCCTTCAGTTGAATAATTCTTGGATACTCAAGTTTTGTTAATCCCAAGAATCCTAATATGATACCCAAGGGAGCATGACAATTACAAATGCAATTAAGAACTTCTGTCGATCGGCGTATTTGCGTAAAACCTCGTAAAAGTCGTTTCATGCGGTGTTTTCAGTCATCTGTCGCTCGAAACTACTCGGATTCATCATGAATACTACTCGCGCGATTAATAATTTGTTCAAATTCCTTCAAGACGTTTGATGGTGAAAACCGACTTTCCGCCATAACTCGACTAGGATACGGTTCTGCGAGTCTCCCTTCGCTCTTTGCAATCGCCATATTGGAAAGGGCACTTGCAAACGTCTGTGGAAGATAGTCTGTGAGGTGGATAGATCGTGGACAAATATAATCCGCACATCCATTAGTAGCGCCTACAATCACGGGTGTTCCGCATGCCAAAGCCTCTGCGACCGACGAGCCAAAGTCTTCGTTTTCGCTCGGTTGAGCCAGCACGTCTACGTTCGCGAAAGCATCGGGAACCTGTGAACGCGGCAAAAATGAATCGTGTTGGAGACGTTTGGGATGACGAAATTCTTTTATCAATCGTTCGTAGTTGGGGACGAAGCCCGATCTCCCTACGATCCATGCTTCGACATCGACCCCCTGATCAATTGCCAAGGCAATTCCATTTAGGAACAAATCCAATCGCTTGCGAGGCACGATTCGACCGAGCCATAACACTCGCAACGGCCCCTCAGTAGACCGACTCTTTGTTGGTACCTTAAAGGAAGAAAGGTCCAAGGGGTAAGGCATCACATGGATTCGTTTATGGTTGAATTTGTAAATTTCTACTAAAGATTTTTTAGACCAACTACTTCCTACGATGATCGAATCGGTGAAACGAAACGGTGGCAAACCGCCTTTGAGTCGCCACTTGGAATAGGCAGCAAGTTGCAGGT
>JANPLP010000564.1:0-11187 GCA_031426595.1 Planctomycetia bacterium
CTGGACCGCACCTCGCATCCCCTCAGAGAACCTTGGCTCCCTGGACGATAAATCTGACTGCTCACTACCGCTCCAGCCATTGCAGCAGCTTGTCGATCGGCCAGGTGTTCGCCACCTGTTGCTTTGTTAGCCCAGCGCGGCGAGCTTGAGTGATTCCGTAGCTCATCATGTCCAGGCCCTCGATCGAATGAGCGTCGGTGTCAATCACAATTGGGATTCCCAACGCCGCCGCAGCCATCAAGTTCCCCTCCGACAAGTCCAATCGATAGGGGCTCGCGTTAAGCTCCAGCAGCTTGCGATGTTCGACCGCTGCCTGAAAAACCGCCTGCAGGTCGACTTCATAAGAGGGGCGGCTACCCAGCAAACGGCCTGTCGGATGCGCAATGGCGTCGACATGTGGATTGCTCAGCGCGCCCAAAATTCGATCTGTGATCTGCTGCTTGGATTGCTTTTGTCCGTAATGGACGCTCGCCAGCACCCAGTCCGCCTGCGCCAAAACTTCATCGGGCAAATCAAGAGGTCCGGCTTCTAGAATGTCGCACTCGATTCCTTTAAGTACTCGGACCGGCGACCGTGCTTCCGCGTTAAACCGGTCGACCGCGCTCCATTGAGCCAGCAAGCGGTCTGCATCCAAGCCTCGCGCCATGCTGACTCGTTTTGAATGGTCCGTGATCGCAATGTACTTCAGGCCTCGCGATGCAGCAGCCGCAGCCATTTCAACCATGGTTGCCGCGCCATCAGATTCGGTGGTATGCATGTGCAAGTCACCGACAATATCTCGCAGGTTCACCAGCTCAGGAAACACGCCGTGCTCAGCCCACGCGATCTCATGGCGACCTTCCCGCAGCTCAGGCGCAATCCACTTCAAGCCCAAGACGTTGTAGAGTTCCTCTTCGGTTGAGCCCGCAAATAGTTCGTCGGGCGCATCCAACTTCGCCACCCCATACTCGTTGACCGTCATCCCTAGCTTGCGAGCTCGACTTCGAACCGCGACGTTGTGTTCCTTCGAACCAGTGAAGTATTGCAAGGCCGCACCGAAGCTCTCACCTGGGACCACTCGCAAGTCGACCTGAAACTGGTCGTCCACGCGAATCGACATTTTTGTCTCACCCCTCGCGATCACACTAGACAGAGCCGGGAACTCTTGAAAACGATTCATCACCGCCTCGTGATTGGTGCTGACAACCAAGATATCGATATCGCCAACTGTCTCACGTCCGCGTCGATAACTCCCCGCGAACTCCAGCTTTTCAATTGCCTTGCAAGCCGCGAGGTGATTTCGCAACCGCTGGACCAAATGCTCCGCTTGGTCAATCCTTAATCGCAACGATGCCGATTCTGCGATCGCTAAACCGGCCAAGATCGCTTCTTCAGTTTTTGCACCGAATCCCTTCAAGGCTTGCACGCGATGATCAACACACGCTTGACGTAAGTCCTCAAGCGATTGGATTCCCAGCTCTTTTTGCAGGACCATCGCTTTCTTTGCACCTACTCCCGGAATCCGAGTCAGCTTGACCAATACGGCCGGAGTGTTCGCTCGCAGTTCGTCCAACTGAGGCAACTTACCGGTCTCGATCATCACTTTGCATTTGTCGGCCAGTGTGTCGCCAATTCCAGGCAATTTTCGTAAGTCCCGGTTAGCGTCAGCTAGAACTTCGGCCACCTGCTCCGGCATTTCGCGAATGGTCTTAGCACCGTTCCGGTAAGCTCGAACGCGAAACTGGTTCTCACCTCGCAACTCGAGCAGCTCGGCCATCTCATCGAAGATATCAGCGATCGTTGCGTTATCCATGGTCCCTTTTCTCTTATTGCGCCCTTCGGCATGCATCCGTCTGAGGTTACCAATTTTACAAAGCGAACGCCCCATGCTCCACTGAGTGAAGTTGGATCCGAAACAATGATCCAAGAGCTACTGCATGTCGACGCATAAGTGCCCTACATGCTTGCTGACAACGCCGCCTTACCGGTGCACCACGCTTTTGAGATCTGCTAACAAGACCCGAAACATCTGCAACGCTTTCTCTGCAGAACTATGGGTCGTGATGTCCTGGACGGTTTCTCGCGCCGCATAGCGGATCTTGTTCAGCGCCTCCGTGGACAATGCAAACACGGTATCCAGTTTCGAAAACAACGTGGTTTCTTCCAGCGGATCGTACAGCCAACCGTTCTCACCCTCCCGAATAAGCGTCGTGCTCGACTGGGCGTAGGGACTTCCCAGCACTGGCAAACCAGCTTGCATGGCTTCGTTTACAACCAGCCCCCATTCATCCGCCAATGTCGGAAACACCATCACACCGAATTTGGCCAATTCTCCGGACAGTTGCGGCGCAGGGATATGGCCTATGAATTGCAGCCTCAGGTTTGCGGCTGCAGCCGTCGATTTTAACTTCGCCTCCAGCGGTCCCGTTCCAATAAACGTCAAGTCAACCAGTTGCGAAGGCCTCGCTGCGCAGTAGCGATTTACTGACGCGAGCAGAGGCATGACACCCTTGCGTTCAATTAATTGACCGATGCAAACTAAGCGATGGCTGTTCGTCGAGCAGCGTTCTAGTGGGCCAGTAAATCGACTGTCTGAAACCTGAGCATAGGGAAACGAAAAGAGCTTGTCGTCGGGAATCGGAAACCGCTTCAAATAGTTGCGACAGCTTGGGCCGTTGTAAGTGATCGCGTCGGCTTGGCGTACCAACCACCGCCGCAGCAAATGCCTCGGCGTACCGCGACCTTGCTCCGTATGCTCGCTCACACAAACACAGATTGCCAATCGTGACCGCGGATGCAAGCGACGATAAATGGCACTGACCATCGTCCGTACGCCCAGCTCATAAGAAAACACAATATCGGGCTGTGCGCGTTTCAGCTGCGAGTAGGTGTCATAAGGTACATGCACATACAACTCATCTTTGAACCCGACACTATGCCTCCATGATCGCCTGACCATCAGACTTTTTTGCACCGTCACCTGAAGCCCCCTCCAGTCGGTATCAAAATGCCGATTCGGTTCGAGCCTAGTTGAGAGCAACATACTGAATTCGCGTGTCTGCTGTGCTACCTCCGCTAGAACGGCTGTCATGTAATGCGGCAGGTAATGCGTGAGAGCCAACACGCGAGCATCGAGCAGTTCAGTTCGTTCAGTCAAAGGGCTCGTGCTGCTCATTGCAAATCGTATGGCCTTAGTAGGATCGATCACAATCTACGAAATTGCTTCTTTGGCTCGTGCTGCCGAAATCCCACACGCCGCTTCTACACGTCCGAGCACTTCACACGCCTTCGCTCGAGCTCGCTTTGCACCGTCCGCCAAGATGTCATCAACCAAATCCGGGTCGCGCTCCAATTCGGCGCGACGCACCCTAGCGGGGCCAAAGAATCTCTCAGCTGCGTCAGCAAGCGCTGTTTTGATTTGACCGTAACCAAATCCCCCGCGGCGATATAAGTCTGCCATTTCCGAGATCTCAGATTCAGTAGCCATTAATTGATAAAGCTGAAACAGGTGGTCACCTTCAGGCTCTTTGGGCTCTTCCATCGGACGTGCGTCAGTCTTGATCCGCATGATCTTTTTCCGAGCGTCCTTCTCGGGCTCAAAAATACCTATCGTGTTGTTGTAGCTCTTCGACATCTTTTCGCCGTCAGTTCCAGGCACCTTGGCCGAATCGTTCAACAAGCGAGCTTCTGGTAACACGAAAGCTTCACCAAACGCGTGGTTGAAACTTCCTGCTAAATCGCGGCAGACTTCGATGTGTTGCACCTGATCTTGCCCAACGGGTACCCAGTTCGCGTCATACGCCAGAATGTCGGCTGCCATCAGCACGGGGTACGTAAATAAACCTGCATCAGCCGTAATGCCCTTCGCCTTTTTTTCCTTGTACGCGTGACATCGCTCAAGCAAACCGAGTGGCGTGCCAGTCATCAGGATCCAGGTCAGTTGCGAAACCTCCGGAATGTCCGACTGAACGAACAGAGTCGCTTTCTGGGGATTCAAACCAAGAGCCAACAAATCCAACGCCGCGTCGCGCGTTAAGCTCCGCAGCAATTCAGCATCTCTAACCGTGGTGAGCGCGTGCAAGTTAGCGATGAAATAGTAACCTTCATGTTCATCTTGTAATTCGATGTACTGCCGTATCGCGCCAAAGTAATTGCCCCAATGGAATCGGCCCGTGGGTTGAATACCTGAAAGAACACGCATGACTCTACTTGGCTTTCACTATAGTTCCGACAGCTTCGCGAGCCGAACGAACGCCAAGTTCCGCAAGCGCGGCTGGCAATTGCTCGACCAACTTCTGACTAATTTTTGGATCGTAATAATTTGCCGTTCCGACCTGGATGGCGCTGGCGCCGGCTGCCAAAAACTCCATCACATCGTCAGTGTTACTGATACCACCAATACCCACAATGGGAATATCGACCGCGCTAGCGACTTGATAAACACACCGCAATGCAACCGGCTTGATCGCCGGACCGCTCAAGCCCCCCATGACATTGCCGAGCATCGGTTTTCGTTGCCGCCAATCTATAGCCATTCCCAGCAACGTATTGATACAGCAAACCGCGTCGGCGCCACCTTCCGCCGCGGCTTTGGCAATTTCTGCAATTCGAGAAACATTGGGTGTTAGCTTCGCCAGAATCGGCAAGCCGCAATTGTCGCGCACGGAGCGAATCACTTCGTAACACATGCTCGGATCAGTTCCAAAGTCGACGCCTCCCGAAACATTGGGACAAGAAATATTCAGTTCTAGAGCGGCTGCACCACCCGCCGCTTCAATCCGCTTTGCCAGTTCCACAAACTCTTCGCGGCTCTTACCTGCAACACTAACGATGATCGCTGAGTCGATTGTCCGCAAGTAAGTCAAATGCTGGTCAATGAATACATCGACGCCATCGTTATCTAAGCCGATTGAGTTCAGCAGACCAGCGGTTGTTTCAACCGTTCGCCATGGAACGTTTCCCAACCGTGAGTTCAAAGTAATTGTCTTGGGTAGAATGCCGCCCAGCGAAGCGAGGTTTACCATCCCTTCCATTTCGCGGGCATAACCAAACGTGCCAGACGCCACCAGGATTGGGTTGCGCAGCCTCAAGCGTCCAAGTTGGACGCTAAGGTCGATCTGAGTTGCTGTGGCGGATGGATTCATGAGCGTTGCGTTATTCGCGAGTGCAGTGTTTCAGTGGCTTCGATAATGGCAGCCGCAACAGCGCTCTTGTCGCCCGCTACGGCGGCGATAGTCGTACCGTCAGCGGCTAGGATCTCGACTTCGTTGGTCAGCGAATTGATGGCGCTCGCACTGTTCGAAACCATCATATCGCAACACTTCCGCTGCATTTTCACGATCGCGCGAAAACGCAAATCCTCCGTCTCCAGCGCGAACCCAACCACCCACTGATGCGCCTTCTTAATCTGAGCAGCCGTGGCCACAATGTCTGGCGTCTCGATCAGTTCCAATTGAATGGGCTGGCCTGATTTGGTGATCTTGTCGGAACTGATGCGTCGCGGCATGTAATCGCACGGTGCAGCGGCTCCAATCAATCCATCACACCCCGGAAAGTGCTCCAGCACGGCCTGTAGCATTTCGTCTGTGGTCGTCACTTCGATAGTTTTCGCTTCGTGCGAATAAGGCATCTGTACGGGGCCGGTGACGATAACAACTTCATGCCCACGACGAATCGCAGACTCCACCAGCGCCGCTCCCATCCGACCGCTGCTGGCATTCGTCAGATATCGTACAGGGTCCAAGTACTGACGAGTCGGCCCTGAAGTAATCAAGATTTTTGCCATGCGGCACTAGTCGCTTTTAATCTGAAGGCGATTTGAAATTGCTCGGAGAATCGTCTCCGGCTCTGCCATGCGTCCTTCGCCTTGCTTGCGACAGCTCAGCCAGCCGCTTTCCGGCCCGATCATCTCGACTCCATCACGTTTCAGCAAGTCAACGTTGCGCATGACGGCAGGGTTGGCCCACATGGAGCTACTCATCGCTGGAGCCATCAAAACTGGGCATTCACAGCACAAATACAAAGTGCTGAGCAAGTCGTCGGATAGCCCTAACGCACAACTCGCCAAGACTCTCGCCGTGGCGGGCGCGATCACTAATAAGTCGGCTGACTCGGCCAGCTCGATGTGCGCGCCCAATGGATAGCGAGCGTCGAATAAATCGGTGACCGGCGCGCGGCCGCTTAAAGCAGCAAACGTCGCAGGACCAACAAATTGATGCGCATTCTCGGTTAACACGACTTCAACCGAGTACCCCGCTTGGACCAACCTGCTGACCGACGTCGCAACTTTATAAGCCGCAATTCCGCCAGCAATGCCAACCACCACGCGCGCCGAGCTCATAGCTCAAGACTATCCATATCCAGCAAATCGCCTTCTTCCGATTCGGTCGCCAAAGCCAACTCGCCCGCGGCCGTGAGGAAAATCTTGTCCTGAAGAATTTCTTGCAGAACGATTTCCATCTTGTTTTCTGATTGGAATTCAACCAGCGGACGACTACCGCGATTGATTTGAACTAGTCGCTTCTGAATCAACGTCGATAACTTAAAACGTCCACCGACCTTGTTCACGATCTCTTCTTCTTTTAATTCTTCAAGCATGTTTCGCTCCGGGAACGTGTTGTTGTAATAGTTGACATATCTCAGCAACCGATTGTTCGACCTCTCGGTTGATAATTTCGTACTGGTAGCGCGGTAACGCTTGGAGTTCCTCCGCTGCCACTTCAAGCCGACGTTGGATCGCCTCTTCGCTGTCTGTGCCTCGCCTCCGTAGACGAATCGCCAACTCGTCTAGCGAACCGGGGTGAACGAAAAAACTAATTGTCTCCGACCGCAACTGCATAACCGCCAAAGCGCCCTGGACGTCGATCTCTAGTATCATCCATTTGCCACCGGCTAAGCCATCGTCCACTTCCTTAGCAACGGTGCCGTACCAGTCACCGCGACCAAAGACCTCTTTGCACTCGAGAAACTCCCCCTGCTCACGCATCCGGCAAAACTGCTGATGCGTCACAAAGTGATAGTCTCGACCCTCCACCTCGCCTACTCGCGGCGGACGAGTCGTCGCGGACACACTCAACGCTAGCGGCAAGCCACAATCGGTAAGCAGATGCCTGACCACAGTGGATTTGCCCGCGCCCGAAGGACCCGACAGAATAATCAGTTTACCTGCATCTCCCACGTCCTCACTCCACATTTTGGACCAGTTCACGCATTTGTTCGATGATTGACTTCATATCCACCACACGCTGCGCAATTTCGGCATCACCGGCCTTGGAACCAATCGTGTTCACCTCGCGGAAAACCTCTTGGATCAAGAAATCTAACTTTCGCCCCTGGCTGCTTGAATCGTCCAGCAGCGACTGAAATTGAAGAAAATGGCTCCTCAGACGAACCACCTCTTCTCGAATGTCGGCCTTGTCCGCCATCACCAAAATTTCGCGAATCAAATCGGTTTCTTGGATCTGACCGCCTACCTCGGCCAGCGATTGGGCCAAGCGGCTGTGCAGTCGCTGGCGATACTCTTCGATCACCTTGGGCGCTCTCTGTTCAATCGCCAACGTAATCTCGCGCAGTTTAGCCAACTGCTCCGCCAGTTCTTTTCCCATCGATTGGCCTTCCGCCAATCGCATGCGATTTAAGCACTCCACGGCCTCAAGCACCGCTTCCAGAGCCGCGCTCGCTAGTGGTTCCGGCACTTCGTTCAGTCCGCCGCCGCTCTCGCCGACGACACCCGGCAGCGCCAAAAGACTTGCAATCGTTACCCCTGATTCAACACCCAATTTTGCCGCAAGGGTCGTACATTGATTCAAGTACGCTTCGATTGCGGGGGCTTGAAGGGAATAGTCGCTGGAGGCACTCTTGCCTGAAAGGTAAACACCAATCTGGAGCGAACCGCGCCGCAAGGATTGCTTTAGCAGCGCCTCAATTTGCGGCTCCAGACCGGTCAACGCATCGCTTACCCGGGTCTGAATTTTTAGAAACCGATTGTTAACTGCGCGCACCTCAACAGTGATTTCAGTTTGGTCGTAAGGCCTCCGTCCCTGGCCTTGCCCTGTCATACTTAGCAGCACAGTTTCGTTTCCAATTTAATCCCTTGATCCCAGCGGACTTTGATGCAGCCGCCCGTGAGCCGATTACTTCGGTTCAGGAGGAGTTGCGGGTGCGTCTGAATTATTGGCTGCTGGCGTTTCTGAAACCGGCGTATCTGAAACAGGAACAGCCGGCGTTGCAGGTAACTGTACAGGCTGTTCAACTGCGGGCGATTCTGTCCCCGGCGTGCTGGTTGCTGGCGTGCTGGTTGCTGGTGTTTCGATCGCAGTTGTTCCCACACCGGCCGCAGGTGACGTGGCGCCACTATTTCCGGCAGGCAAGTCGATTTTGGGCAATGCAGAAACATTCTCCCCAGCTCCCGATGTTCCGCTGGTCGTCAAACCCGTCGAAGGGTTCACATCGGATTTGATGGCTGGTCGATCGACTCCACCTGTTTCAGGAAGCGCTCGTCCGCGCAACATAAAGACAGCCGTCGCGCACAACAAAATCCAGGCGGCTGCAACACCAATAGTGATTCGAGTGAACAGGTCACCTGCTTTGGTTCCGAAAGCGCTTTGACCCCCAGGACCACCCAAGGCCCCTGTCAATCCGCCACCTCGACCTCGTTGCACAAGAACCAATAACACCAGAAATGAGGACAGCACGAAAATCGTGAAGCCGAAGAAATACTGCGCCAAAGCACCAATCAACATTTCAAAATCCTTAGGAACTTTCCCAATCTTTAGTTTTCAATTTCCGCCAGCTAGACGTGGCACTTGGTGCCCCATTTCTCGCGTCCCACGTTTGGCGCACCCCGCTCAGTCTCCGCTGTTCAGCGCGCCGCGTCTTTCGCTGATACAAGTTTTACGCTGCCGCAGCCGCATCCACAATCGCTGCAAAGTCGGGGGCTTTCAGCGAAGCTCCGCCAACAAGGGCACCGTCAATGTTCGGTTGACTAAGCAATTCGACCGCATTGTCTGGCTTGACGCTGCCACCGTACTGGATTCGGATCGACTCCGCGACAGGTTTTCCGAAGAAATCGTTCAGCAAATTGCGGATTTGTAGATGAACTTCCTCAGCCTGCGCTGGAGTCGCTGTTTTACCGGTTCCGATGGCCCAGACCGGTTCATAGGCAATTACAAGCTGCTGGCCCTGGTCTGAGGAAAGTTTTGCGAGCGATCCCTTCATTTGTGTCGCAATCACCTGTTTGGTGACCCCTGCTTCGCGTTCCTGCAAGGTTTCACCCACGCAGACAATCGGGCGGAGTTCACTTCGTAGGGCCGCAAAGACTTTCTTATTGACAATGGCGTCGGTTTCGCCCATCAACTGTCGTCGCTCGCTATGGCCAAGAATGACGTAACTGCATCCGATGTCGCGCAGCATCGCACCGCTAATTTCGCCCGTGAAAGCGCCGTCTTTCTCATGGAACATGTTCTGAGCCCCCAGGCCGATACTACTTCCGCGTAGGTTGCTCCCCACGTCGTGCAAATAAACCAGTGGAGGGCAAACGGCGACTTCCACCCGGTCGCTGGCCTGTAATTTGTGCTGCAGTAGGTGGACCAGGCTCAAGCACGAATCCCTCAGGAGATTCATCTTCCAGTTGCCTGCTATAAATGGCTTTCTCAATGCATTTCTCCAATCGGAATTCTTACTGTTTCCCAACTTCTCAATCGCCGAACGAGATACTGTCCAAAACATACTGTCCAAAACCGAACGCGGAGCTGTGCTGCGAGAACCGCAGCGCCGCGCACGGCTTTTTCAACTGATACTCACTCCCTCGCGGGCTACTTAGTACTCGCTAAACTCGCTTCAACTCGGGGCGAAACCTGTTTGTCGAATAAAATGGCTAGTGCCTTCATCTGTACCATCAAAGAATCATACTGAGCCGGCAGGAGCGCCTGAGGTCCATCGCTCTTCGCCACCTCGGGGCAATCATGCACTTCGATGTGTACTCCGTCTGCCCCCACCGCCAATCCCGCCAAGGCACACGCTGGAATCAAATCCGGCCGCCCCGTCGCATGACTTGGATCAACGATGATTGGCAAATGACTTAGCCGCTTGACCAATGCCACGGCTGCTACGTCGTAGAGATTACGAGTTGCATTGTCGAAGCCCTTTACCCCTCGTTCGCATAGCACAACTTGCGAATTGCCCTGCGAAAGCACATATTCGGCGCTCATCAATAAGTCAGTTACTGTGGCGGACATGCCGCGTTTGAGCAGCACCGGCCGATGCGTTTTTCCCGCTTCCGTCAGCAACACAAAGTTTTGCATATTGCGAGCTCCGATCTGCAGCATATCGGAATACTCGGCCACCATTTCTACATTTCGAGGGTCAGTCACTTCTGTGACCACTGGCATACCATGCTTATGCCCCGCCTCACGGAGTATCCGCAGCCCTTCTTCGCCGAGCCCTTGAAAGGCGTATGGGCTTGTCCGCGGCTTGAATGCTCCACCCCGAAAAATATTTGCGCCGCTTGCCGAGACCGAAGCAGCGATCCGATCCATACGCTCGGGTTCTTCCACCGAGCACGGACCAGCGATCATCGCCAAGTAACCGCCACCAATTTTGATTCCACTAACGTCGACGATACTTTCGCGAGGATGCGCGTCGCGGCTTGCCAATTTATAAGGAGGCAAAACGGGAATTACATCTGCGACGCCTGGAATCGCCCGCAGGGGCGCCTCGCGAGTTTGATCCTCGTCACCGATGATTCCAACAATGGTACGATGCGTACCGCGACTCAAATGGGCTTGGAAACCCATCTCCTGCACACGCTTGACCACGTGCGCAATCTGCTCCTCCGTCGCATCGCCGCGTAAGATCAAAATCAACGTTACTACTCCAACTCAAAAAACCAACGCGAGAAAAGCCGCCAACAGCCCCAGTGGCTCTACATCGAACAAGTTCACACCACCAGCGGCCCAAATGACGCCATTAGGGATTAATGACATGTTTTGCAGCCAAGTGGGCGCGCCGCCAGACAGCAATGAAATTTATGTCACCGGGAGCTGCCGAAAGCTAACTACAAACTGCTATAAGTAGGGGAGTTCTAGTCTGCCCCTCGTTTCCAAATGCCTGCACGCAAGCTCCACAAGAGTTATTCGCGAGCGTTCGCGGGTGCCCTTGCTGGCTGCCCGAAGACAAGTATTCCGTCTCAGTTTATCGCTCAGACGTTGC
>JANPLP010000565.1:0-1905 GCA_031426595.1 Planctomycetia bacterium
CGCGTGTCCAAACCCAGACCACGGTAGAACGCCTCAAGAAAGAGAAGAACGCGCTAGAGCGGGCAATCCTTGGCCACTACGAGCGCCTGAACCAAGCGATCGCGGATGGGGCAACTGATTCGATGTATGCCGACATACAAGACCAGATTCGAGAGAAGGAACAGCGAGTATCCGAGATCGTTGATGAAATGAACGCGGCATCTAGCCTGTCGATCGATGAGTCGGACATCCGCGATGCGATGGGGCGATTCGACGAAATTTGGACAGCGCTATCGCCGGCCGAGCGAGCCAGAGCCATCCACCAGATCGTTGACTCGATTCAGTACGACGGTCACAGCAAGGAACTGTCCATTTCGTACCATCCCATTCGAATCAAGACGTTCAACCAGGAACAGCAAAGTAAAGAAGGAGCCGCCACATGCTAACCGCTAAGCACAAACTGGAGTTCAAGACCGGCAAGCGATCAGCCAAGACCATCGTCGAAGCTGGAACGCAGCCGGACCAGCCCACACTAGGTCGCTTACCTCGCATTACCAAGATGATGGCGCTCGCAATCCGCCTTGACCATCTGATTAAGTCGGGCCAAGTAAAAGATCAGGCAGAGTTGGCACGCGTCGGGCATGTCAGCCGAGCGAGGCTTACCCAGATCATGAATCTCCTCCATCTCGCGCCAGATATTCAGGAGGAACTCCTTTTTCTTCCGAGACATCACTGTAATAATGACGCGCTTAGAGTACGGGAACTATATCCGATCGCCCTAACTCTTGAGTGGAGCATGCAACGTCGATTGTGGCGCTCAAAACACAGATCTCTGGTTAATAATCTAGCATCTTCGTTTACGCGACAGCGTTCGAGCGAATCTTAAAAAGACATGGCGTCGAGCATTGGTCTCCGAACGCGTAGAGACACTCGCAAGCAACACTAATTCGAAAAACGCTTGAACTTGAAGACGCCAAGCAATAATGAAACATCCGCAAGCAACTTTCATGTGAACCTACTCGTTAGCGGGGCACGCACCTTGCAGATGTAATAGAGACTAAGATCCGTTAAGAACCATTTTGTCCGTCCCGCATTCCAGAGCATTCGCCGGAGTCCTTGCTTCATAAGCGATTGTTGCGAAAACACTCTAAACCTTCGCCAACCTTGCAAGTAACTCAGCGGCCTCAGCGTAGCTTGGGTCTACTTCAAGCGATTTGGTCACAAACTGACGAGCCGACTTGAGATCGCCTTTGTCTTCCGCAACTCGGGCGGCGACATAGTAGTTGTTCGCATGATTGGGCTGTAGCAGAATGGCGAAATTGATTGCCGCTTCCGCTTCAGGAAAGTTCTTAAGTCGTCGCTGAATTCTCGCTAGGTAGTTGTAAACCAGTGCCTTATCGTCGGGATGCGTAGCCTGGGGGAGTGCCACCGAAACATCAGACAGTGCTTCGTCAAGCAATCCGAGTTCTAGTTTGGCTACGCCGCGACTTAGGAGCAGCCCCCACCCTAGATCAGGGTAAAGTTTGAAAGCAGTGTTGCTTATTTCAATCGTGCCCGCGTAGTCGCCAAGTGCGAAACTTGCGCTCACGCAGAGATCCAACGCTTCCGAGTCTTCTGGAAAGGCTTCCAGCACGCGATCCAAATCTGCTTTCACGGTTTGCATCTGCCCCGATCGAAGTGCGAACCGAAGCCGATACAGGTTGCCCTCAGCGTCATTGGGATTAATCTCAAGCATCCGCTCCGCGCGCCAAGCTAGTTCGTCATCACTGATCTTTCCGTCGAGCTCTCGCATTGTGTACGCATAACCGCCATTTGGATCTGGCTCAGCATTCATCGCCGCTGCGATCTGCGCTTCGCGAGTACCTGAGTCCAGGTCGACGGCGTAAGTTTCGGCGTGCTTCAACCGCTCCGACAGTGGCTCGTCAA
>JANPLP010000566.1:0-4113 GCA_031426595.1 Planctomycetia bacterium
CGCGCCAGCACGTCTACGGTGTCGGTTAGTTGTTCGGTCGCGATCATCAACTCAAACGCTTTCGGACCTGGCAAGCCCATCATCCCGCGCCGCAATGTATCGCTAAATTCTCGCCCTCTACGCCGAAGGATCGTCTGACCCACTTCGTAGTACAGTTCTTCGGTGTTGACCATCAGACCATCCATGTCAAACGCGACAGCTTTAATCGTGTGAGGCCAAGCTCTCGCTGGTAATTCCATCATCAATGCACTTTCCGAAGCTAACTGTAGGCTGGGCCGAGCTGTAGGCTGGGTCGAGCTGTAGGGTGGGTCGAGGAACGAGACCCACCAAACCACCGCGAACCCTTAATTTTGCAACTGCTGCATGACCTCGCGAACAATCTTTTCGATAAAGTCATCGCTCGCTGGATTTGCCGACGTGGTCGATGACGCTGAAGCGGGCGCTGGCGATGCGGGAGCAATATCGGGCAGCCACTGCGACAGCTCAGCCAACATGCGCGCCAGTTGCTCCTGCGTCTTCGCTGCTGTCGCCATCTGCTCAGAGGAGAGCGGTTGACGACTTTGACCGAGGTCCCAGCCACGTGATAACGCCCCACGCCGGAAACCCTCAGGGAACTCCGGCTGCTGAATCATCGCATCGAACAACGGCAGCAACCGGTACTGCAACTGCATCGCTCGATCCCACTGCCCACGCTGCGCCGCATCATAGAGAGCCCGCGTTAACTCGGGGACAACGCCACTTGTTGCATTCGTCCCGCCGTTACAACCGATCATTAACATCGGTGCCAACGCCGCATCCCAACCTGTCAAAAATGAAAACTCCGGACGCTGTGGACGAACCGCTGCAATCATCCGCATCATGTGCGGAATGTCACCGGAACTGTCCTTGATGCCAACCACCCGCGGGCAATCCAGTGCTAACCGACGCACTGTTGCGACATCGATCGGCGATGCGAACAGCGGAATGTTATAAAGCGTCACATCGACACTGACATGATCCGCGATCTCTTTGAAGTACTGATAAACAGCTTCCGGGCCGAGCTTGTAATAAAATGGTGCCACGATTGCAACCGCGCGAACACCCAGGGCTCCGTAAGTTTCGCAAGCATCGATCGTCTCACGCACGTTCGCTTCCGCAGCGCCCGCCAGAATGGGAATCCGAGTCCCCACGTGCGCCATGAGCACTTCAATAATGCGGCGACGCTCGGGGGCTGTAAATCGCGTAAACTCTCCTGTGCTGCCATTCGGGTACAAGCCGTGAACACCCCGCTGAATCAACCAATCTGTGTAGGCGCACAACTTGTCTTCGTCGACCCGCCCTTTCGCATCGATCGGAGTGATGTTGGGAGTATAAATGCCTTCCATCGGAGATTTTGTCATAGCTGTCGTATCAGTGAATGAGGCAGAGGGGCCGTTGCAATGGAACACTCGACATTGTAGTCCACATTCAGCCGAGTTTACCCAAGTGTAAAGCGCTGATCGGAGCAATCGGGTATTCTGGAGCATCAGCCCACGAAGTCAACCTGTTTTCAATCGATTCGAGCCTAACAACTAGCACAATCCGCTCAAGCGATAACTAACCCGCGAGTGTCTGCTGCGCGCTCTGCAGCCGCTGCGAGTAAAATGCGGGAGCCTTAGCCTTTGCAGAAACAAGTTTTCCGGACGCTCAACTGCAGAACTTAAAATACAAAATTAAGCATACAAAACTGAAAATTTGCCCTTACAGTTATTTGAACGAGAAAGATTGGGAAAGATAAAGCATGCAAAAAGTTTTGATCGTGATTGGTGATGCCACCGAATTGCTCGACACGATGTATCCGTATTATCGATTGCAAGAGGCGGGGTTCAAACCCGTCGTGACGGCGCCAGAAAAGCGACTGTACCAGTTGGTTTTGCATGAAGTTAAACCCGGCTGGACGATCACTAAGGAATGGGAAGGTTACACATTGATGTGCGACGTTCCTTTTGCAGAGATCAAGGAAGAGGAGTACGCGGGAATCATGTTCTCAGGCGGTCGGGCTCCTGAGTACATTCGCTATGACGAAAACCTCGTTCGCGCCACACGGCATTTTTTTGACGCAAATAAACCCATCGCCAGCGTCTGCCATGGTGTTGAGATTCCCGCCTACGCCGGATGCGTTAAAGGGCGACGCATGGCCACCGTTCCCAAATGCCGTTTCGATCTCGAAGTCTGTGGTGGCGTTTTTGTAAACGAACCCTGCGTCATCGATGGCAATTTGATCAGCGGTCGAACGTTTCATGACAATGGCCACTACGTCGGACCTTGGATCGATCTGCTAGTTAAGGCACGCGCCGCAGCGGGCCACGCATGATGCTCATCGCCGCTTCCATTGGCATTCGCAGTGGCACTGGCGATTCACTGCGCAGCAGCATGTACGGGTTGCTCACCGTCGCACTGACAGTTGCTTTGATACTCAATGCCAGTTGCAGCGCACAAGGAGCCGATGGAAGTGGTCCGTTCGTCGCCGGCTTTGATCGCTTCGCGAGCCACGGTGACATCGAACGGCTGTCCGCGGGTCGCCTACTGATCTCAGAATTAAGTTGCACGAGTTGCCATCCACGCCCCGCAGATGACCTTTCGTCGCTTTCAAAAGGTGGCCCGCGACTCGACGGTGCAGCCGTTCGTTTGCAGCCTCAGTGGCTCGAAGCATACATTGCTGATCCACACTCGGTCAGCCCAGGTGCAACGATGCCCGACGTGCTGGGCGGTCGCAGTAAACAGGAACGCCAGGCAATCGCAAAATCGATAACCGCTTTTTTATCCACGCAGCAAAAGCCACCCAACGAAGTCAAAGGCAGTGGCCTACTGCCCGTCCCACACGAATTCTGGAACAAGGGAGACCCGGCACGGGGACAGTTACTGTATCACTCGACTGGCTGTGTGGCGTGTCACGCAGTGGGTCAAGAACAATCGGTTGCACCAGGGTCTTCGGCCCTCGATCAACTGATCCAAGATTTAGATGCGGACGAATTAGCTGCCATGGGACTAGCCGCCGCAGCTCGCGAGGTACATTCGGTACCGTTCAGCGATCTCAAGGCGAAGTACAGCGCGTTTGGTTTGACTCACTTTTTATTTGAACCCACACAAAGTCGGCCGACGTCTCGAATGCCATCACTGAAGCTCGCGCCGGTTGAAGCCGCCGATATCGCCAGCTATTTGCTCAAAGACCAGCTACCGCACTCAGTCGCTTGGACGGTAGATCCTGCGGAGATTGAGAAAGGTAAGCGTTTGTTTGTGGATCTGAACTGCATCCAATGCCACGTGGCAAGTGATCTGAAATCGCGATCCGTCGCCAAGCCACTACGTGAACTAGAGCTGGAAGCAGCTCAGCAATGTTTAACTAACAATAGTGATTTTCCCATTCGTTATCGACTCGATGCATTGCAAGCCGACTCGATTCGAATTGCAATCCATGCGCTGCAAAACACTTCCAAGCTCTCTGCGCAGGAGCAGCTTGAACACGAGATGCTGGTGTTTAATTGCTACGCGTGCCATGAGCGGAACGGCCGCGGCGGTGTGGCTCGGTTTCGTCGCGACCATTTTGAAACCATCGCTAAAGTGGACCTCGGCGATGAAGGCCGCTTGCCCCCGCCACTGACAGGTGTCGGACGCAAACTGCAGCCAACCTGGCTCAAGAACGTGCTGCTTGGAAAAAAGGGGGACATCAGACCCCATATGCGAATTCGCATGCCGCAGTTCCACTCTCAGCTCGCTGAACGTCTGCCTGAATTGCTTCGAATTGTCGATGAAACCGACTCACCTCGCGAATCGGTCGCAGCACGTCGCGAATCAATCAATGCTCAATCACAGGACGCTGAATTGATCGAAGCTGGACGTCAGTTGATGGATGTCGGCTGTGTCCAATGCCACGCCTTCAATGGCAGTGCGTTGCCGGGCGTCATCGGAGTTGATTTGCGGAACATCAGCAATCGAGTCCAGCCTGAATGGTTTCGCGATTTTGTACTTAACCCCGGCGCGATCAAAGCTCGAACACGCATGCCTTCGTTCTTTCCGGAAGGCAAAAGCCAGCGACCGGATTTGCTGGCGGGAGACTTCGACCGACAAACGGCTGCGATGTGGGCTTACCTTAAT
>JANPLP010000567.1:0-7276 GCA_031426595.1 Planctomycetia bacterium
GTCTGCTTAAGATTTAGCAAGAAGCATTAACCAAAGCGAAGTCCATTGAGGACGGGAGTTAAATGATGAAAAGATTTTTGTTTGCAAGTTGTGTCGCGTTAGCTGGGTTAAATCTTTACGCAAGTGATGTGTCGGCTCAGAGTGCCAACCCATGTTGTTGCGGCTCGATGAACTCGGTTTCGGTGGCTAACCCCGCAGTGGCAAACAGTCCAACGTACCAGAGATTCTCGTATGAGCCGGCGCCGGCGATGAGTTCTCAGACGATGAATGGCGTTGTGCAGAGCCAACCTAGCGTAGCCCGAGCAGCCCCCGCTGTTCAGAGCTACCAGCGATTCTCGTATCAGCCAAATGCCTCGACGCGATCGAATGGGTCGGATTACCAAAAGAATCTTTGGGAATACTCGAAGGCTGATCCACGAAAGTATCGCCCATAGTTTTGTAACACGAGAACTTTCTGCCTGAAACCTCTGAGGCCAAAGTGCTCAACAATGGCTATGATTGATGACCACTGCCGCTTCATTCCGAAGTGGGCAGCAAGGGTTATTATCGTATGCTGATTGCACTGACATGCGGATGATGCTCGTTTACTGCGAAAATTCATGGAGCTATCGACGAATCAAGCTCGGCTTCTGAGAGGAACTTGGCGACGACCGAGAACCTTTCTTCCGTTCTGGATTCCCAACAAACCAAGAATCTTGGTCTGTTATCCCGGCTTGCGCAGATTGTTACATCGCGGGCTACGTCCCTAGCTTTATTCGTTTCTTGGAACCTATGTCTTGGGCAAGCAATTCGCCATCACGAAAGACCGTCCAGACCGCAACGGTGCGGTCACCCGCGGCCGCAAGCCAGGGTTGAGGGCCGCTTCCGATTCGCATCTCTTTCGGTGTTCCGTCAATAGTCCCGTAGATTGCCCCCTTGCGTTGCCAGATCGTCGCGACTGATCCATTCGCTCCGAACGCGATCATTCCGCCGTCCATCGGACATCCTTTCAAACTCTTGTTTTCCCGCCCCAGTTTCGTGACCTCTGGAAACGTCGTACCATCATCCGCTGAAGTAGCGGTGTACATGTCTCGATCTCCACCCAGCAAGTTTCGAAACAGCACACATAGTTTTTCCTTGTTAACAGCGACTGACGGGTGACAACATTCGCAGACGTTTCCGTCGGGCGAGCGGTAGACGAGTCGATTTATTCCCCATGTCGAACCAAGGTCGTCCGACTTTGAGCAAAACACTTCCGTATTTCGCGAACGCGAATCAAGCCAAACGCACCAAAGATTTCCGTTATCATCGGATGTCATGCCATGCAAGCCTTCCCTAGCTGAACCGGCCATGTCATTCACTTGCGTGGGACCAAGCCAAGGAATAGCGGAGTCGCGTGATCGCCACGCCATTAGATCTCCATCCTTCCCTTTCCCTTTCTCGCCGATGATGGCGGTGATAACAACCGAGTCGTATACAACCTCGATTCGTGGTCCCCGTCTCATTCCAAGAGCAAGGTTTGGTACCGTTGCAATTCGGACGGAGCTAGCTTCGCTAACGTATCGGAAATTTCCTTTTCGGCTTTCATCGCGTCGTGATCATGACATTCATGTGCGATTGTCGACTCTATACCTTGACCGCTAACCAACAAACCAAATGTAAGTCCCCAACTCAAGAGGGAACGTTCAAACATCATTCCATCAATTTTTAAAAACGCGTAAATTGTTCCCAACCACATCGGCATGTCTGGAGTCACGCACCTTCGAGCATGACAACAGCTTCCACGTACAAACAGCCAATCGTAAGACTTGGATGACTGTTGAATCGGAATTCTTCATCCAATCCAGATAATTTTCATACGATAAATCAATTTTATCGTCTAGCTTTTAAACAAAGTTCTTGCTTCCGGTTAGGCGAAAGTCGACTAAACCACAAGTGAGTAGGTCAAGATTTTTGAGCTACGCTTGAACGTGAGTGAGTCGCCTTCGTTGTAAGCCGTCGAGGATTTATCCTTAGTGCTACCAATGCAATTGCAATTCGACGGAAGGAACTAATCCAACTGACTGAGATCCGCGACTTCGCCAGTTGAACGGGTGCCAAATTTCCCCCAGACTCCGTACGGGCTCTCAACTCCCTTGAAGACATCCGGAGCGCGTTTTGATAAATCACCGCAGTCGATCGACGACGTGATGAATCGAACAGCGGAATCGCCGAACAAACAGTTTACTCCCGACGCGTGCCATGAACCTGCGGAAAAATTTCCATAAGTAAGATCGCTATCGTTTCGATGGTTAGCACTCACATCACCGGGCGGCAAGACGGTATTGAAGGCAGTGTATATTGGTGCCCCGTCAGCCCATCGACGCCCTCTACCGAAAAATTCCGGTTCTACGGGGGGCGAACTCAAAGCAACGGTAGAAACCGGGAGATTGCGTTCTGAATATCGGGAAGGGATTAGTAAATCGACGTCAGCCATGCACTCAAGCATCTTCCCATTGACTCTCACCTCGCTGATCGCAATCGTATTTGATAGTCCATCCATAACATCAATCAATCGCCTGAACGTTCCGCTTTCAAACATACCGCGGGTCGGCCCGCTTGCGTTGTCGATTATCGTGTCACCCACTGAAAAGACGTAGTTCGAGCATCCCATAGCTTCAGCGCGATCTCCAACTGGATCACTTGGACAGCGAAATAAAGGTACTTTATCCAGCCATGGATGAATAATTCCACTTTGCCCAGTGACGCCTGGCAATGGACAACATGCCCACGGATTGCTTGAGAAATTGGTTTGCTGATCGGCAAGCATTGAGCTTTGCAATTTCGCGTGCAAAGCGGATTGTTCCAAAAATGGCAACAGCATTACTAAACCGCTCGTACGAGCGTAAGGTCCACCAGTCGAGTCCGAACCCAGTCGCAACGCAGGTAACATGCCATACGTCAATTCGTAGTTGCTCATTGCGATACCAATTTGACGCATTCGGCTGGTGCAATCCATTCTCCTAGCCGCCTCACGCGCTGCACTGATCGCTGGCAATAATAAGGAAGCCAACAAGCCGAGAATACCAATAACAATTAGTAACTCGAAAAGCGTAAATGCTGAACGTATTTGATGGCGCATGTTCTCCTCCCCAGCAACGAATGAATGATCTAACAATGCAAGCTAAGTTGCGTTTCTGTTAGGGCAATGAGCCACAGTTCGCGAAAACGTGAATATAATCCTTTTAAGACTTCAAATCTACAGCTTTCGGCGATCCGCTTCGTCGTTTTCGTGGGTCTTACAGGGGGCCCTTGGCATCGCAGGAGCGGGCATTTGCTATGTCAGAACGCTTTGCTTCGAATTTCAACATTTACGCAAAAACTTATTATTGCGATTAGTTGATTAGGTAAGCGCCGACCTTTTATTGTGACTACTTCACAGAGTGTTCGGAATGATCCATCTTCATGCCACCGTGATTCATATGGTTAGTTGGCTTAACATCGCTTGGCCCCCGCGAACGCTCGTGTTCGGCAGACGAGGCTGTAAACACGCCATCTTTTGCCAAAGCCTCAGGGGAAACCGACGCGACGCCCATCGAGATGACTGCGATGCCGCAAGACGGCGATGCACCCGGTAAAACGTCCCAGTTCTTAGGCAAGCTACCAGAGGGAGCAATCGGTAAAGCAATTGATGGGACGATTCCTAATTTGCGATTTGGCACCGAGCGCTTTCGAGTAGGATTCACGACCGCCGTCGAATCGCATGATAGCGGTATGCCGGCTGCCGTTACGGGGGACGAGGAACAAAACTTTACTTCACGCCGGGAGGCAAATACACCGAGGCCGACATCAAAGCCAACGGCAAGTTGACGGCAGGCACGAAGTTCAAGGGATTCATGTCCAAACATGATATGAATCCCAAGCCGGGCGAAAAGATTTGTCCTGTGACGTTCACTAAGGCAAACGCCAAGATTGAATGGCAACTTGATGGAAAAAAATACCTCTTTTGCTGCCCGCCGTGTGTTGACGAGTTCGTTCGCACGGCAAAGGAAGAACCTGATCAATGGAAGGAACCAGAAGATTACGTTCAAGGAAAAAGCGGAGGTATGAGTGGTAAAGAGGAAGCTAAGAAAAGATCTAAGCCTGAATCGGACACCGCTAATCCTCCTCAAGTCGCCGCAAACCCGATGAAACACTCGCGACTCTAGCGAAACTTCGTGACGCACAGAATGTAAGCCGATAGGTTGGCGTAATGTTTAACCTATCTTGATTGGCTTTTGTAACTTCGACTTGCTTCGATCAGATACCTTTGAATGCTCACGAAGGTTACCGGCCTTTGCCAACGCGCGGGATGGAAGTTAACGCCGAAGCGGGAAGCATGGTGTTGGCCAAAGCCGCGCGTGAGACGCTTGATGTCTAAACCGCCGCGGTATTGTGTATCACGATTTTGCATGTCAGATTTTGCTCTTGAGTGTGCTTGATGGTCGCCTCGGCGTGCCCGATCTCAAAGCTTGATCTGGTTTATAAGTCGACGGTGAGACGTATATACGTCATTGCAAAGGCCTGCGACTTCGCTCTGTCAAACTCACGACTTCTGCGTGATATGCGGTTGATAGGGAGAGGCGTAAATCAATTTAACGCTAACCAAGGTGTTGCAGCACATAGGATGTGAGACAAATAGACACATGCGTATCACTTTGCAGCAAGAAGGCAAATTGCAGTCCTTTAGAATTGCTAAACTATTTTCGAGGGCGGATGTACAAGTCAAACGCAACAAGGCCGCAGTTTGTTCGAAAAAGCAGGCAATTCCTTGCGATATCCACGACTTTCCATCATACAGTCGTACATTCACGGTGCCGAGTCACCAAAATATATGCCTCTTTTTGCGGAAATTTTTAATGGTTTTCGCTGCAATTGAGATGAGCATCCGCCGAGTAAAATCTCGCGAATCCGATCTTGGAATCGCATTTGCATTTGACCCGTGTCGGGTAATCGATACTTCACGCACTTTATAGAGGAAAGCAAAATGTTAGTTCAAATTAGTAAGCCTTGGATTTTCGGTTTCGCAATGATGACAGCTATTGTCACTTTTGAGATGCAGTCGGTATCTGCACAGGGAGTCAGGGACAAAGTTGAAAGGAACAACGGTGGAAGTTTCTTTGAAAATAGTCGCGCATCGCGCGGTATTCGGCATGCTCGCGATTATTCCCGCAGCATCCAGCAGTACACTACCCAGGCTCCAACAATCAACCCGACAATCACAAAAGCCGAATCAGAAATGCTTGGCCAGCAAATTCAAGGGGTCCAACGCGAGATGGTCGTCATACGAGAGCAAAACGCGAGCAACCCGAAAGTTGTTGAGCAAGTAAAGGGGATTGAGAGCAAGTTAGCTCAAGCTGCCAGCACTCAAAAGATGCTTCACGGAGAGTGTTGCAAAGATTCGCCGAATGGCAAGGTTTGTAGTGAAATGTGCAGCAAGATCACGAGTACGCTTGACCAAATCGAAAAGGATCATGCTGCTTTGCTGAAAGCAATGGGTCACGAACACGCGGCGATGGGTCACCAAGATGCAAAGGTTGATCACGATCAAGCGAAGTTAGAAACTCGCACGCCTGCGACGCCTAAGTAGTAACTGTATCGCGGTGGTACAGTCCGTTCCAATTTTTGACTATGCGCAAATTGTTATGATAATTTGACGCTTTACGGACCAAGCGATTCTTCTCACGTTGAGTTAACTGATTTGATCCGGGAGACGACTTCTAAGGATTTGGTTTTCCGCCATCAGGTAACTGACTTGGCGGGCTAGTTTCCTTCTCGGTTGACCGAGCGATGACTAGCATGAGGGACGTATAAATGTTTCGAAAGCTGGCCATCGTGAAAGTGTCGGAATTCCAATGAAATCATGATCGGAGAGCGGTTTTTGCACACCGAGGGTAGAGTAGAGTAATCCTAGTTCAGGCAATCCACTTTACAACGATCATGCATCGAATCGATCGCCAATCTTCTCTGGTTGTTAAACAGAATCGTTCTAGTTCGAGACTGGATCGATGGGTCTTGGCTGTTAAATTTTTCAGCGACTTTTCCGTCACGCGGCACACCATTGAGGACCGACCGATCCGGTTTCGAACTCCGCAAGTCCTTGTTTTTGCGGCACTTGCAAAATCGACTTCTCAAAAAAGGTTCGATTTCAGGGTGGGTTCGGGGAGGTTGAACTCGCAAGGCATTTACGCTCGCTCCGGTTCGAACGGAGTGCCGTCGCCAATCGGCTTGCCCTTCCACAGGAATCAGAATTCGGTGACGACGACTTGAAGTTCATCTTCGTACCAAATGTAACCTGGTGCTTTTGATTTAAGAACGCGGACATTCTTCCCGTTCTCTTTTAGTAAGTTTACAAAATCCCAAATACGTTTGATTGCCTCGGCCGCAGCGTCATTATTCTTAAACCACGCTGAACAATGCTCTGGCCAATCACTTTTGCTGTAGGGCGGGACCGGAACATTAGCGTTAAACCAATCGAACTGCTCTTCCAACCAAGTGTCCTCGAAATCATGTAGATCGCCATTATCACGTAGCAATCGTGCTTCTGTAATGACTCCCGTAAGTTGTCGATGATCTGCGTTGTCGGAGCCGACAACAAAGCGAAGGTACATAACACTAATCCATGTGAACCGAAGAACGTTGGTATTTTTATTGTATCTAAAGCTCCGGTGGTAGGATTCGAACCTACGGTGGTCTCCTTAACAGGGAGGTGCCTTACCAATTTGGCTACACCGGAAAATAGGCTTAAGGTATGGGCTTCAGGCGAGCTGACTCCCTCAAGCCTCACTGCTCACGCCTGTTCAAAAGCGTCCAGCGAGAATCGAACTCGCAATTCCTCCTTGGCAAGGAGATGGGTTACCACTACACCATGGACGCCTTTTGTTGGCTCAACCAAATTGTCTAAGATCAATTCAGTCTTCAGGAATCAGACTTCAGGCTTCAGTGCATTTACTGAAACCTGACTCCTGAAACCTGACACCTGTTTTTCAGTGGGATCGGTGGGTATCGAACCCACGCTTTGCGGATTAAAAGTCCGCTGTGCTGCCGCTACACCACAACCTCATGAATGGTTATGCAAGCGACTAAGTGATTGCATCGTGTTCTCCTTTGTGTTGTTTGTTCATGAGTGGTAGCCCTCAGAATTGAACTCAGCGCGATCCGCTTATCAGATGGATATGGGCTCCAGCCTTCGACTGCCGTTTGTCGCCTTTCGCTCCGCGAAAGTAGCGCCACTTTCACGGAGTGAAAGGCGACTTTAATCGGGTGTGTCGGAATCGAA
>JANPLP010000568.1:0-2102 GCA_031426595.1 Planctomycetia bacterium
CTCTCGATTCAATTCAGGCCCAAGTATCCGCTTGGGCAACTGCAACGAATGCGAAACAACGAGGGGTCGACTGGCAATTCACTGTCGAGGATGCCCGCAAAAAACTGAAGCATCTCTACCCCAAAGTTAAATTGTGTTGACGCACTAGCCGAAGCCTGTCGCAAGTTAGCCACAAGCCGTTAAGCCAACTGCAGCTAAGCCATTTGCAGTCGAGCGAGTCCTTCGGGGGAAGACTCACTCGACTGCGAATGAGCTGCACGTCGACGCCAGCTGTCGCGCTCTCACGTTTATTCTCCCCGGCGGTACTGGCTCCATCTATTTGCGACTGTCGACTCTCCCGCAAGTTCTAGTCGACTTGCAAGCGCTTGCAAGCCTACCCAAGACCACCCAAGACCATCCGAACGCGACACTTCAATCGGCTGATAAATCTGCACTCCCATCTGCTCAATGGGAGCATGATATTAAGGTTGTAGAAATTCAGGTTAGAGGAGAAAGACCTTCTTGCCACTTGCCAAAGCCCGCTGGCGGCGCGATAGTTGTTACTTCGTAGTCAAAAAGTAGCTCCTCGATGTTGGTGTGGCATGCAAAAAATTGAAATCCGTTTCGGCACCTCCGCGAAATGGGACTTCGAATACGACGGTGAGTTTCGTTCCTGGGAAGGTTGTGGACTCCCTGCAAGTTCGGATCTGGGCAAAGATGTCCGCGCTGCGCTATCGAACCCAATCGATTTCCCAGCGATCGAGAAAGCGATTGTGCCTGGCGATCGGGTGGCCCTAGTCATCGATCCGCTTCTGCCAAGCATGGCAGAGTTAACGGTGGCTTGCGTAAATTATTTGCTAGAAAATGGGGTGACTGCCGATCAGTTGGTGGTGGTCCTCGCGGGCCACGAAGCTGCCGATGCGGAGCTGCTGAGCGTCGCGCTGAGGCCACTGCTAGGAGATGAAGTAACGGTCGAACTGCACGATGCGGATGACGACGCTAAGATCGCTTATGTAGCGGCCAACGAGGACTCGGATCCAATCTACATTAATCGCACCGTTGTCGATGCGGATGTCATCCTCCCAATTACGTGTGCTCGTGGGCATTCGACGCTTGATTACATGGGTGCTTACACCGTATTCCCATTGCTCTCGAATCGAGCTACCCGCGGACAGTTTTATGCGCTGAATAAACTTGACGCTGCCGACGAGCATCGCAAGCTGACCGCGTGGGCTGATCAAGCGGCTTGGTGGGTCGGTATGATGGCTACGATCCAAGCCATCCCAGCCGCCGACGATTCTGTCGCTTGTGTCATCGCTGGTAGCACGAATGCTGTGGAACACGAGTCACAGCAGCGAATGGCGACGGCTTGGCGAGTGGACGAGGAACCAGCCCACATAGTTGTTGCCCTGATTGAAGGGCGTCAGTCTCAACAATCCTGGGAGAACGTCGCTCGCGCGCTGCACACCGCAAAACAACTCGTTTCACCCGGTGGATCGATCGTCCTCTGCACCGAGATCAACAAAGGACCTGGCGCGGGGCTTGCGAAACTTCGCAATGTTCACAACTCGCCCGACACGATCGCTCGTAAACTTGCACACGAAACCGCCGACGATGCGCTCGCCGCTGCAGTAATTCTGGAGACGACCAAAAGCTATCATGTTTACCTTGTCTCTCATCTTAAGCCTGAAACAGTCGAAGGACTCGGGATGGGCGTGATCCAAGACGCCGCGCAGCTTCAACACTTGTGTCAGCAACATGCGAGCTGCGCCGTGCTCGGTTCGGCTCAACATCGCTTTGTGCCGAGCTAAAAAAGAGTGAACATCCCAGGAAAAACCGCCCAGAAAGGCGAATAAACAGGACCTTCAAGACATGCCTCAAGCGCAGCTATTGGCCGCCCAGGGCTCGTGAAATCGCAGAACGCTCACTAGGCTCTACTTCGACGACTACAATAGAGCAGAGGAGTGAGATCCATCGCACTCATCAGTTCGACCGTGAACTCAAGCACACACACGCAGAGAAAGTTTGTGTTGCATAGTCGTCCTGTAAAGCGTCCTGCACAGCCAACCCGCAAACAGAAGCACTATGATTTTGATTGGCACAATGAACTGGTCGAGCACCCG
>JANPLP010000569.1:0-1862 GCA_031426595.1 Planctomycetia bacterium
AGGGACGTATCTTCATACGTGGTGGAATCGGCTGTCCCGCCGAGACTCGTAAAACAGAAAGCGGCAGCGAGGTTGGGATCGTGGCTGCCGCTGAATGGCTATGCTTGTAAATTGCAGTGTACGGTTCAAGCGGGTTGTTCACGTGCAACCGAATGCACGTGCATGACCGCTTGCGCCGGTTAAGACAGGCTTGGATTAGACGGAATCGTATGCACCACCGGAAGATCTTGACCAGTCCCTGTTACCTGACTTTTCGACTTGAACTTGGCACTTGATGCAGTGCGTTGCATAGGGAAGTGCTTCGAGGCGCGCGAGAGGAATGGGTTTTTCGCATTCCTCGCAGTGACCATAGTTTCCTTCAGACACTCGGTTAAGTGCTTCTTCGATCAATCCGAGTTCTCGACTTTCGACCTCAGCCATTTGGCTGGTGACTTCCTCGTGTGCCGAGTCCAAAGCCACATCTGCCAATTCTCCGGTGGCGAGAGACAATTCGGTGAGCGCGGACAGGTCGCCCGCCAGGGCGGCTCGCAACGCGTCGCGGCGGTTGAGTAGCACTTGCTTCAGTTTCAGCACTGCATCTTTTCGACTCATCATTCCACCTTTATCTAGATCAAAACGCAACAGCCAACTGCTGTGCGGTTCCGCTCAAAACGCTTAAGCCAACGCATTGTAGTTCGGCGGATGTAACCGAATCTTATGCAGTGGTTTCGGAATAGTACGCAAATGGGCTTCTGAAAGTTCCAATTTTCGGTAAATGATTCAGTCAGCCGCTGCACGATTCGTTCCGAACCGCACATTTGGATTGAAAAATAACAGTAGAGGCGAAATTAAGTGTGCCGGAACGATTAGGACACTTGGTGGGGTTGGGTCTGCTGGTCGTTGGAAGCAGCTCCATCGAGGTAGAAGTTTTCCTCCGAATGACTATTTGAGGTGAATGTTGAGCGTTGTGGTGAGCGTTTGTGGCTACCCAGCCATTCTGGCAGTCCAATTTCGGAGGCTCGACGGTTGTAGAGGTAGCTAATTAAACGTTCGTAGCCCCCCACCATCGTTTCGAGGCTCCACGACTCTTCTACTTCGGATCGTCCGCGTAGTCCGCATTGTATTGCCCAGGCTGGATTTCCGAGCAGGCGGATAATTGCGTCTGCAGTGCTAAGCGGGTCGAGGGGGTCGGTGAGTAGGCCTGTTTTTTCGTGCAGAACGGTTTCGTGAATCGAGCCGACGCGGGGGGCGGCAACCGGAATGCCTGAGGCGAGTGCTTCGAGGATGGAGACAGGGTTGGCTTCGTTCTTACTCGTGAGGACGAATGCATCCAGTCCGGGGAGGATTTGATGAGTGTCATGGCGATTGCCCAGTAGATGGAAATGGGCGGTGACACCACGTTCTGCGATTGCTTCTTCGATTGAGGTGCGCATGGGGCCATCGCCGACGATAACGAAGTGCGTGTTAGGATGCTCGCGAAGAATTTCGTTGGAAGCATCGACTAACTGCTGGTGATTCTTTTCTTCGCGTAGCGCGGCCACGATGCCAACCAATTTTGTATCTTCGGGTAGGCTCAGTTGGTTGCGGAGCCAATGTCTTTGGGCGGAATTGGGTTTAAAGCGTTGAGTATCCACGCCGTTCGGGATCGTGAAAACCTTTGGTCCTGGAAAGCCTTCGTGATCAATCATGTGCCGCGCATGATCGCTGGCGCAAGCGATGAAGCCGTCGGTAATGCAGGTGAGCATGCGATTAAGTTTACCTACACCGTCGGGCCAGCCAGTCGAATGTAGGGCGCTACAGATCACTGGGACGCCGGCGATGCGAGCGGCAAGGCGACCCCAAAACATTTTGTCGCCAGCGCCGACGGTTACAACAGCATCGAT
>JANPLP010000570.1:0-5430 GCA_031426595.1 Planctomycetia bacterium
CCGCAACCGGAACCGCCGCAGCGAAAGCTCCGGCAGGCACCGCTAAGCCGGAAGACGTGAAAGCGGCGAAAGCCAGGCTGGCGGAGTTCGGTGCGGGGGCCAAATCGGTTGAGAAGGGTGGTGTGCTTACCGAAGTGTCCATTCAAGACGGCGCGAGCGTCACGGCGGAAGACATGGCTTTGTTTGCCAAGCTGTCTGATTTGAAGAAGTTGCAGATTTACAATTGTCGAGCGCTGAACGATGAAATGGCGGCTCCGATTCTCGGTCTCAAGCAGCTTACTTCGCTCGCAATAACAAACTCTATCATCAGTGATGCGACGGTAGCGGCGATTGTGAAATCCTTTCCGGATTTGGTTGAGCTGGATTTGTCGTCGAATACGAACATGACCAACAGTGTGCTGAAGGTCCTGGTCGACCTCAAGAAATTGCAGCGATTATCGCTTGTGCAAAATCGCTTTAATGAGTTGAACACGCGTCAGTTGGCCAAGATGCCTGAGTTGCGCGCGCTGGATCTCCGTGGCAACATGGAAGCGGGTGACATGACATTGGAGATTGTTGCTCAGCTCCCTAAATTGACTGCGCTCAAGCATCGCAGCAATGTTGTCTCGGATAGCGGCATGGAGTATCTGGCGAACGCAAGTGAACTCGACAGCCTATTGATTCAAGACTTCAAGATCACCAGCCAGTCGGGTCAGCATATTGCGAAGTTGACAAAACTTACGCAGCTAGAGATCTTCCGCTGCCAAGGGTTTGGGACCGACGGGGTACTGGCGCTCCAAGGATTGAATTTGGAGCGATTGACGCTTCGCGATTTGCCGGATGTAAGCGATCCTGCGATGGACTTGCTCAAGCAACTACCCAAACTGAAGCGGCTTTATTTGCACGAGCTCGGTTCGGTCAGCGATGAAGGCTTGAAGAACCTGGCGTCTGTATCATCGCTCGAACTGCTTGATATCTGGAGTATCGTCGGCATGACGGATGCGACGATAGACGCTATAGCGACGTTGCCGAATCTGAAAGAGCTCAGCATCCGCTCGACGAGCATTACCGATGCGAGCATCGATAAACTGATTGCGATGCCTAAACTGCAATCGCTAACGCTGAAAGATAATGCTTCGGTCACGGACACAGCGATCAAGAAGCTGGAGTCGCGCAAGTGGACCAAGTTAGACACGGGTTCTGGTGCCAGCGAGCCCGAGTGAAGCACTTGCGCGAAGTCGATTCAATCAAATCGACAGGCAACAAATCGATAGGTCACAGATTTCGCAGTTTGAACGAATTCAGCGTAGAGCCCCTGGAGTCGTTCACGGCGTTGTAGGTTAACGCGAGTTAGATTGCGAGCCTAGCGAAGTTACGGTGCAAGTGCAGGTGGCGGTTGCGATCAGTTTCTCACGATGGTCAAGGATACGGCATTCAAGGAATCCGATTCGCAGTCCGCGCGTAATTAGCTCTGCTTTGGCATGCAGACGCGACGCGATGACGGGCCGCATATAGTTGATTTTGAGCTCGATGGTAGCGAAGCTGTACTTTTCACTGAGTACTCGCCCGAAGGCGATACCCATTGCAGCATCTGCTAGCAGCGAGATGATTCCGCCGTGCACGACTCCCATCGGATTGTGCATTCGCTGATCGGCGTTGAGAAAGACCTCTGCAGTGCCGGGATCGTTTTCATTAGGTGGTTGCACTTCCAGCCCAACCAGTTGGCTGATTGGTGCCCAGGCAAACGGATCGGCCGAGCGATTTGGGTTGGTCATTAATAATTCCACTGCAAGCCCAAGCCGAGCGAATGGAGCCAATACTTTCGCTCTTCGAAATCAAGTTGAGGATCAAGGCTGCCAGTTAGCGGATCGGACAGGTTGACCGCCAACTGCTTGTCAATTTGCCGACTAGCTTGGGCGACTTTCGGGATCAACATGTAATTGTAGCCGACGTTAAAGTCCAAGCCGGGTCGAATGTTGTAGGCCGCATTGAAGCCCACTTCAGGGATGACGATGAACGTGTCGTCTTGGAATGGCTGACCGTTGGTATTTCGGGCGAGCAAACCTTGTGGTTCGGTGGCTGAAGCACCTGCGGATGAAGTCGTTGTGGTCGAGCCGCCCACGCTAACTTGACGTCGCAAGTTGCCGAGTCCCATGCGAAACATCGACTCCAGTTTCCAGCAACCGAAACGTCGATCTCCCATGAGACCGTAGGTTACTCCATGAAAATCATTCTGGGTTGCGAAGCGATCTGCGACAGCGATCGAAGCGCCGTTGAGTGCCGGATTGGCGTTTCCGGTGACTAGTGTGTTCGAGTTGATGGAGAGCGATTCTTCGATCCTCACGTGTTGGTAACCGTAAAGCCAATCGAGTTTCGTGAACCGATCACGATAAGCGAGTCGGCGCAGCATGACATTCAAACCGTATACATCGGAAGTCGTGTTGATCGAGATATTGCCGGTGCTCTGCGCTGGAAAGGAGATCAACTGCGTATCCTGCGCGCCCGTTCCGGTAGTGGTGTTGAGGAATGGTCGAGCGAGGATTTCGTTGCGGTTGGAAGTGAAGGTCGCTGTATCATCCTGCTCGCCAGCGTTCCAATAGCGGAAGAGCAAGCCGTAGTTGCCGTTGCTGCGGAACGATGTTCCTAAAGTAAGTCGGAAACCGGCGTTGGCATCATCGTTTAGTGGGCCGTTACCGAAAAGAATTTGAGTGGTACTCTGGCCCAGCTCACCGGCTGTTCCTTGGGCGGTGCCGACGGGTGAGGTTGTTACCAGAGGTGGTGGACCGGCAGCCCGGCGCCAGTATAGAGGCACTTCCGCACGGATCGAAAGGTTGCTCAATAGCGAACCCAACGGGCTGCAGCCAGTGAACATTGAATCTCCGCAATGGGTTGGACCGCACGCGGCGGCGCAAGTGGGAGCAAGATCCGCGAACTCATCGCAGCCCGACGAGCAGGCTCCACAGTTGCATCCTCCCGATCCCATATCATGCGATTGAGTTGGGTCGAAGTAGCCATGACTGGTTCCAGCCATGTGAACTCGATCTTCGGGCATTACTCCGTCATGCAGTACAGGCTCATGGTTACTAGGTGCGGGTCGCTGGACCACCTTCTGCCCGACACTTGATCCGACAGGCGAGGTTAATTTTTCTTCTAGGATCGACTTGGCGGGTATCGATTCTTCGGAGTAGGAAGCTTGCATTACTCCGTCGCGGCGAGCGGATTTCGATGTCGGCTGGGCTTTTGGTCTGGATCTGGGCTGGCTCTTTGCCTGTTGCTGCTCGGCGACCAATTGATCGTGATATAGCGTTCGCTGTTCACGGCCGGTACGCAATTGCCCGAATGCGGGCATAGCGAACCCCGCGAACACTAGCGACGCCGTAGAAAATCCGATGCAGATTTGCTTGTGTAAACGCATAGTTCAGAAACCGTTGAAAGCGATTCTTGCAAGCATTAAAAAATGCCAAGACCAAGTCCACACATTAATGTTCGGCTTTTCCGGAAAGGTGAATCGAGTAAACTTGGCAAGATTTGCCGATTGCGTCAGGCTTGCGGGCGGTTTTGGGTTGGCGGTTGTGCACTAACTGGCAGATTAGCGGTTCCAATCGATTGCAGGCAGCGGTGCCGAGCAGCTAGGCTAGCATAAACACTTGGTAGCCGTTGGTTGCAGGTGGGGTTCGACCGTCCCAATCAGGCGTGACGCAGGAGAAAGTTAACTTGGCAGTTCCGCAAGCTCCGCCACCCGCCTTGCTGTTGGTTGCAGTTTTTAGCTGCGAAGGAGCGGCTTTGGAGTGGGCGCAGTCAAAGTTGGTGGAGTGTTGGGGACCTGTGCAATTGAGGAGCCGGCGGTTTGATCACAGTGAGACAAAGTACTATGAAACGGAAATGGGGGCTGAGCTAACGAAGCAATTCTTGGTGTTTGAAAACTGGTTCGATCCTCAGTATTTACCGACTTACAAATTGCAAAGTAATGCGATGGAAGCGGAGTTGGCGCGGTCGGGACGGTTCGCTCAGCAGCGGCCGGTAAATATCGACCCTGGTTATTTGACACTGACCAAGTTAGTCTTAGCAAGCGCAAAAGATCGAGCTCATCGGCTGTACATGGCAGACGGCATCTATGCAGAAGAATGCCTGTACTATTTGGATCATCGCTGGCAATCTCGGCCTTGGACTTATCCCGATTATCAGCGGCAGGATTTTCAAGCGTTCTTTGTTGAGGCTCGCGAGTTACTGAAGCGATTGTTGAAAAATGTATGACGATTGAAGCTGGCGAAGTATGAGTAATGGAGCATTATTAGTTCTGGTGTTGGCAGCGATGTTGCCGAGCTTTGTAATCAGTTTGATTGCAGTGGGGGTGGTGCGGCGCGCTGCACTGCGATTGGGCTTGATGGATAAACCTGGCGTCAGGAAGGTGCATACGACACCGATTCCGTTAGGTGGTGGTCTTGGGATTTGGGGAGGAGTTGTGGGGGCGATGGCGATCGGCACCGCGGGTGCGTTGGCCGCCAAGATGCAACCGGAGCTATTCAGTTGGTTGCCCGCGGGGCTGACGCAGCATGTCGGTGGGATGGTTGGCAAGATCGGTGAGATCTGGGGGCTTGTCGGCTGTGCGACGGTGCTGATGATTCTCGGCTTGATGGATGATCGCCGAGGATTGCCGTGGCAGTTGCGAATTGGTGTTGAGTTTGCGGTGGCGGGGTTTTGTGTTTACTGGCAAGGGTTGCAATTAACAGCCTTCATAGACCTGCCTTGGCTGACTGGTTTGCTGAGTGTGATTTGGATCGTGGCGCTGATCAATTCCTTCAACATGTTGGACAACATGGATGGGTTGAGTGGCGGTGTAGCAGCGATTGCGGCGGGCATGTTGGCGATCACATTGTTAACCAGCCGTGATCCGTCGAACAATCAGCCGCAGTTCTTCGTGGCGGCAATGCTCCTTGTTCTGGTCGGCGCTTTGCTCGGATTCTTGAAGCACAATTGGCCACCGGCCAAGATCTTTATGGGCGACGCGGGGAGTTACTTTGTTGGGTTCTGGATCGCGGTGGCAAGTCTTCTGGCGACTTACGCGGGCTATCACGGTTCGACACCGCATGCAGTATTCGCGCCGCTGTGTGTGTTGGCTATTCCGCTTTATGACATGTGCAGTGTGATTTGGATTCGGTTGCGGGAGGGCCGCAGTCCGTTTGAAGGTGACAAGCGACACTTCTCACATCGCTTAGTCGATCTTGGCATGACGAAGAAGCAAGCCGTGTTGACGATCTATCTTGCGACAGCCACGTGTTCGTGTGGCGCGTTGTTGCTGCCACGAGTGGATGCGATCGGAGCTGGTTTAGTCGTTTTGATCATCTTCTTGGTTTTGGCTTTAGTGCACGTTCTTGAGTCCGTTGGGCGCAAGGAAAAAGTATGAAGAAGCCGAAGTACAGTTCCGGGCGTAGTAAGTTGTCTGAACAAAAG
>JANPLP010000571.1:0-4982 GCA_031426595.1 Planctomycetia bacterium
TTTCCGAACAGCACGTTTATGACCGAGCAACCAACGGAAATAATAACCTGACGGTCGTGCCTACATCCACGGTGCTATCGATCTCGATGGTACCCCCGGCGCGTTCAATAAATCGTGCAATAATGGGCATACCCAGTCCCATTCCTTTCGACTTCGTAGTGAAAAATGGTTCAAAAATCCGTTTCTTAGTTTGCTCCGACATCCCGCAGCCGTGATCGCGCACCTCAATGGCAACTCGATCATGACTCTTCATCCCTGGAAGAATCAATTTTCTGGCAACGATATCGATCGTGCCGCCGTACGGGAGCGCTTCGCGCGCATTCATCACTAAGTTCAGCAAGATACGCTCGAAGAGATTTTTATCGATGAGCACTTTGCCGAGTCGTTCGTCCATCTGCAAATCGATTTGGTACTGCGCACCGATGGCTGCGCGAATGATGGGCATGAACAACTGAATTTGCTCGTTGACGTTGAGTACCGTCGGCTGCGTGGGCACACTTTTTCCAAACTCAGCCAGCTCTTTAACAATTTGAGTACCCCGCGCGACAGCTTGAATTATCAGCGAACAGTTCATTTGCACCGCCGCAGACTGCTCGGACAGATACATGACTTCGGTACAGTTTTGAATGACCGTCAAGATGTTTCGGAAATCGTGAGCAACACCCATCGCCATCCGCGCCAGCGCGTCCGACTTCTCATTGGTCGCAACGCGATCCTCCGTCAGCTTCAGCAACTCGCGCAATTGATGCACCTCTGCAGCTCGAATTTTTGCAGCCAGCAGATTCGCAATCGACTCGACGAAATCGCGCTCCTCAGTTGTCCACTCGCGAACGTTCCCGGTATGTTCGCAGCACACAACCCCCTTCACTTCGCCGCCTACGAAGATCGACGCATCGAGCAACGAAGCGATACCAAGCGGACGCAAATAGGACTCGACCAACTCGCCGGTCATCGGATTGTGCTCAACCATCTCCGCTGGAATGATTTTGCGGTGTCGAAGCGCTTCAAAGTAGATCGGAAAATCGGTCGCTTGTAATACAATCCCATGTCCAAACGATTGCTCGGACATTTCGTACAACACCGCGCAGTACAAGGCCGCTTGATCGTCAGTCATTAACCACACGCCGACGCGGGCAGTGTTGAGTGTCTCCGCCGTAATGCGACTGGATTCCTGAAAAATTTCGGTCAGCGACAATCCGGACTCAAGCGTCAGCTGAGCCACTTGCAGGCGGGCCACTTCAGTCGGTCGAGTCGGTTGCATTGCCACAGTCGCTGGGCTTGGTGCAATCTTCTCAGTTTCGCTGGGCTTCACAGTCATCTTTATTCCATCGCTTTACGCAGAACGCACAGCAGCGGAAAGCCTGCGCAAGTTGCATCGGTCAATTCGCATCAATGCTAGATCATTCACGTAGCGTTGGTGGTCTTCGCAAAACACCACACACCGCCAGAATCGCTAGTATAGGCTACTTTGAGCCCTAGCTTTGTTTTGCAAGTAAAAATGGATCTATAGAGAGCGACGTTCCTAGTTACCTACTCCCGCGCGAGCGATTTTTGACGCGATTCAATGATTTTCATGGGATCTGCGGGTTCGGTTTCGGTGCCGGTGTAGTTGGACAAGTCTCGAAGTGCGATGACTTGGTACCGTTGGGTAGCGAGGTAGTGCATGTAAGCGTCGAAGTTCTGCTGCGCGGTGCTGACCCAACTGTGCGCAGTGTCCGGCGCTCCGTGGAACTGGAGAATCGCGACTCGGCCATCACGAGCTTGCTCGGCGGCGCGAATGAAATCTTCAAGTGTCCAGCTTGGCCGCGCATCGCCCGCGGACGGGAGCAGCAACGGATGATCCGCGCCGGGCTGGAACGCGAAACCTCGACCTTGCTCATACGGATACTCAGGAGCTCCGCCGCGACGCGCAAAACGAATTCCATGTTCTCGCAACATCGGAAACGCATTCAGCGACGTGGCATTGCCGGGCCAAGCAAAAGTGACGGGCGCAGGAATGTTGTGCTCTTTGCACCGGTCCGCGATGGCTGTCAATTGCTCAGCCAGCTTGGGTACGGTCTTGTCACTGATCCCCAGATGATCTCGCGTGTGGTTGCCAATCTCAAAACCATCGCGATGCAGCTCCGCAATCTCCTCCCAAGTCATGTAGTCGCGTTTGTTCTCTTTAAAATCAAAGCCTTCCGTGATAAAGAACGTCGCCTTGAATTTGTACTTGAGCAAGATCGGACGCACGATCGTGTAATGGCTTTTCGCGGAGTCATCGAAAGTCAACACAACCAGTTTGTCAGGAATCGCTGCGGGTCGATCTTGAGCCTGAATGCAGTCTGGCTTCCCTGCGATGCAGGCGGCAACTAGGACCGCGTTACAAACATGCAGGCGAAGCAACAATCGCAAGCCCAATGGCTTCAAAAATCGGAGCATGGTGAGAGCCTCGTAAATGAGCTTAGTTGCAACTCGCAAACGGAAACGGCGGGAAAGCAATTGCGGGAAAGTTGAAGGCTGAAATGAACTCGCAAATTTAGCAGAAACGAACCACATTGACTGGCCGTTCAGTATAATCGAGCTTCCCGAAGCAGGCGGATATCACCACCGCGCGCACTTGCAAACTGACGAGACACATCGCTTGAATACCGAACGCCAACAACGCAGTTTTCTCGACCCTCAAGTTCTTGCGAGACTTGGCGCGCTCCCGCTGATGTCCCGCAAACCCATGCTTGGAAGTGTTTCCGGACGGCACTCAAGTCCACATCGTGGTGCAAGCGTGGAATTCGCTGAGTATCGCAAGTACGTTCCCGGCGATGACCTCCGGCGACTGGACTGGCGAGTGCTGGGACGCACGGATCGCTACTATGTCAAAGAGTTCGAAGCGGACACGAATTTGCGCATGGTGCTGGTTGTCGATACCAGCGGATCGATGGATTTCGGGTCAGCGGGAACCACGAAGTTGCAGTACGCGCGGCAAGTGGCTGCGACGCTCGGATATCTGGCCGTTCAACAAGGTGACGCGGTGGGCCTCGCTTGTGTGTCCGACAACTTTGTGCAAAACATCCCCCCCAAGCGCAGCCCCGCACATCTATCGACCTTGTTCGATTGCTTAGAAAAGGCGGAGCCCCGCGGTGAAACAGAGTTACCGAAGTTGCTCCATGAACTGGCTGAGCGAGTCAGGCAGCGGGCACTCGTGGTAATCTTGTCAGACATGTTTGTGGAACCGGCATTGCTGCGCGATTGCTTCGAGCATTTGCGTTTTCGCAAGCATGACGTGTCGGTCTTCCATCTGCTCGATCCAGAAGAGCTTGGGTTCACTTTTCAGCGACCGACACGTTTCCTGGATATGGAAGGTGGCACCGCGATCTTCGCAGAGCCGGTCGAGATTGCGGATCGATACCATCAAGCATTAAAAGAGTACCTGGAAGAAATTCGCAAAGTTGTATTGGCAACGTCGGTCGACTATCGGCGAGTGTCGATCGATCGGCCGTACGAGCAAGAGGTGTCGGATTTTCTGATTAACCGCGCACGAGGACGAAGCACACGATGAGTTTCCTGCAACCGTGGCTGCTGCTCGCTCTGCCGCTGATCGCTCTGCCGATCATTATTCACTTGATCAATCAATGGCGTTACCAAACCAAACGTTGGGGCGCGATGATGTTCTTGCTCGCCGCCAACCGCATGAATCGCGGCTATGCGAAACTGCGTCAGTATCTGATTCTCGCCATGCGTGTGCTCGCATTAACTGGATTGATCTTCGCCATCAGCCGTCCGCTCTCTAGCGGGTTGTTGGGGTTGAGCGCCGGAGGCAAAACGGACACCAGTATCGTGCTGCTAGATCGCTCGCCCAGTATGCAAGAGCAAGGTGTGGGTGGCCAATCGAAACTCGATACCGGTCGCCGGCAACTCGCGCAAGCTCTGCAAACTATCGGAGCCTCTAAGTGGGTTTTAATCGACAGTAACTCGGTCGAGCCGCAATCGTTCGAGTCGCTGGACGCGCTCGTGGATTCACCGGGCACGAAGGCGTCGAGCGCGACCGCCAGTTTGCCGTTAATGCTGCAGGCAGCGGTTGATTACTTAAATGCGAACAAGCCTGGGCCTACAGAGTTGTGGATCTGTTCCGATTTGCGAGTTGCAGATTGGAGCGTGGAGAGCGGCAATTGGAACGCGGTGCGCGATGCGCTGCAAAAGTTTCCTCAGTCCGTCCGGATTCATCTGCTCGCCTACGCCGATGCGCCGCAAAGCAACCTCGCCATCCGCGTTACTGAAATCCGCCGCCAGTCTTCGGAAGCTGGCAATGAGGTGCTGATGTCTTTGCAGGTTTCACAAACCGGCGCCGATGCAGCGAGTTCCGATCCTGCCACTTCGGCTGCGGTAAAACGAGTGGTGCCCGTTCAAATCGAAATCGACGGCGCGCGCAGCGAACTGAGCGTCGAACTCAGCGGCAATCAAGCCGAAGTGCGCAACCACCGTGTCGCTCTCTCAGGCAATCAAAATCGAGGCTGGGGAAAAGTCTCGATTCCAGCGGACCAGAATAACGCCGACAATGACTTTTATGTCGTATTCGACGACCCTCCTGTGCGACGTATTGTTCTGGTGAGTGAAGATCGCGATGCCACGCGTCCTCTGGAGATTGCAGCAGCGGTCGCACCGGACGGTCAAGCTCCTTCGACAGTCGATATCGTAGCGCCCGATCAACTCGATTCGTTGGTGCTGGATGGTGCAGCTCTAGTCATCTGGCAAACTACTTTGCCGCAAGGGGATCTGGCCGGTGCGGTCAAGGAGTATATCAACGGCGGTGGACAAGTCATCTTCTTTCCGCCGGCAGGTGTGTTGTCAGGTGTGGGTGGCGGCGGTGGCGAATTCATGGGTGTGAACTGGGGCGATTGGGTCGCCCGCGATGAAAATTCAAAAGTCATGGTTGAAAACTGGCGCGGCGACCAAGATCTTCTGGCCGCCACACGCAGTGGAGCTGGATTGCCGGTGGGCCAATTGGA
>JANPLP010000572.1:0-2575 GCA_031426595.1 Planctomycetia bacterium
GCTTTCTTTTCTTTCATTTCGCTTTCGGTCGCGGCACCTACGTTAACTTTGGCAACGCCACCAGCCAACTTGGCAAGACGCTCGTCGAGCTTCTCACGATCGTAATCGCTGCTAGTATTTTCGATTTCGCGACGGATCTGGTCGATGCGGCTCTTGATGTCCGCACTCTTTCCAGCACCTTCGATAATCGTGGTGTTGTCTTTATCGATGATGACCTTCTTGGCGCGACCAAGTTCAGCCAGGGTTACCGATTCAAGCTTGGTACCGAGAGCTTCGAACAGTGCGGTTCCGCCGGTCAAAATCGCAATGTCTTCCATCATGGCCTTGCGACGATCGCCGTAACCAGGCGCCTTCACTGCAGCGATGTTAAGCGTCCCGCGGAGGCGATTGATCACCAGAGTTGCTAGCGCTTCGCCATCGACGTCTTCAGCGATGATCAGCAGCGGCTTGCCCTGTTGAACGACTGCTTCGAGAACAGGAACGAGGTCCTTGATGTTCGAAATCTTCTTTTCGAAAACCAGGATGTATGGCTCTTCGAGCACTGCTTCCATGCTGGTCATGTCGGTTACGAAGTAAGGCGACAGGTAGCCGCGATCGAACTGCATACCTTCCACGAACTCGAGTTCTGTGTGGAGGCTCTTGCCTTCATCGACCGTTACAACGCCGTCCTTACCTACTTTTTCCATCGCATCGGCGAGTAGATTGCCGATCTCGCGATCATTGTTAGCAGCGATGGTGGCAACGTTCGCCATCTCGCTCTTTTCGCGGATCTTGATCGACATCTTCTGAAGCTTTTCAGTGATGTCGGCAACGGCCTTCTCAATGCCGCTCTTCATTTGAATTGGGTTCACGCCAGCCACAACTGACTTGAGACCTTCATTGAAGATCGCTTCAGCCATGACGGTTGCGGTGGTGGTGCCGTCACCTGCCACGTCGCTGGTCTTGCTAGCCACTTCGCGAACCATGCGGGCGCCCATGTTTTCATAGACGTCTTCCAGGTCGATTTCTTTCGCGACAGTGACGCCGTCTTTGGTCACCGTAGGGCTACCGAAGCTCTTTTGCAGAATCACATTGCGACCCTTGGGGCCCAAAGTAACTTTCACCGCGCGAGCCAACTTGGAAACACCGCGGCGAATCGCTTCGCGAGCTTCCTGATCAAACGCAATCATCTTTGCCATGTGGTTCAAACTCCTAGTCGTTCTGTCTGCTTGTTCAATTAAACGTATGTTTTGTTCGCGACGTCGCAATTCGATGGCTCGAGTAGAGATGCCAGCCGCATTCTTGCTCGAGCAGTACTTTACTCAAGTACTGCGAGCACTTCGCTCTCGCTCATCAGGACGAACTCTTCGTCACCGACTTCGATATTTTCGCCAGCGTAACTTGTGAAGAGCACCTTATCGCCCACTTTGACTTGAAGCGCTCCGCGAGTTCCGTTCTCGAGTAGTTTGCCGTCGCCAACGCTTACGATAGTGCCACGAGTTGGTTTGTCTTTTGCACTGTCAGGAAGATAGATACCGCCAACAGTTCGATCAAGCGATTCTTCACGCTTTACAACCAGGCGATCACCGAGTGGTTGCAGTTTCAATTTGGTCTTGTCTTTGTTCTTAGTAGCCGTCGACATGTGCGGCGATCCTCCACGGTAGGAAAACGATTTGGGAAGTTGAATCACAACCTTCGGTCGAGAATGCAGCACTTGCCACTACGCTTTTCAAAGCGTCTCTTCCCTCAGGTTCGAATGTTATGGGAAATCCATGTCCCACCGGCAAACGAGCTGGTGAGTGCGTCAAAAAGGCATTTTTACTTCGCGTGCCACCTGATTAGCAAACGACGTGCCGCTGAGCTGAACCTGGTTGCGTGGGTTCGACTGCATCCGTCATTTTTGCCGCGATTCCAGCACTGTTTCTCTCTTGGATCCCACGCAGAATTTTATCCAAGTGGGCTGAAGTCTGTCTTTGTGCGGCTCGCTGCCAATTTGACAAGAGGAAAAAGGGGATCGATTGGAACTCGCTCTTTTGCAGGTTGAGATGTGCTAAACTGTGGCGAAACCTGGTGCTTTGTCCAGATTAAATTTTAGGGTGGCACCCCCTGAGGCTTTGCGAATGGCGTGGCTAATGTCGCTCAAAATTACGCCCTTCGCAAATCCTCAGAGCGTGCCACCCAAATACGATCAACCCTAAAAATAAATCTGGACAAAGCACTACGTCCCATGAAGGACGAAACTTGTGGAAACTGGCCCCGGTGCTCTGCTTTATCCCCCCCTCAATGCAAAGGTTCTCGCATGGCTTTTACGATTGACGAATTCATCCGTTCCACCGCTCAAGATGATTCTGCGCGGGAATATTTTCAGCTAGAGAATCCTCGCATGCTGGAAGTCAACCTCGATTCAATGGTTTGGATCAAAGCTGGTGCAATGGTTGCCTATGCTGGGAAAATCAAGTTCACTAGGGAAGGGATTCTTGAGCAGGGTATCGGCAGCCTTTTGAAACGAACGGTCTCGGGAGAAGGGGCCAAGTTGACCAAAGCCGAGGGTGTTGGTCGACTATACCTTGCAGATTCAGGCAAGACGATTCAAGTC
>JANPLP010000573.1:0-2352 GCA_031426595.1 Planctomycetia bacterium
GTAAAGTTTCCGAGCTAGCTGAAGGCGACTTCACCCAAATCCGCGAATGCGCTGAGTACTTCTGCCGAGTGGCTAAAAGTGCGGAGATGGGTGACAGCGTAGCAATGCAAGTTGCCGATGGCGTTAAAGGTTTTACTTATCGCGAACCATGGGGAGTCGTGGCTGGGATCATTCCTTGGAATTATCCGATTGTATTGACCGCTTGGTTTATGTTCCCAGCTTTATTGTCTGGCAACTGCATCCTGATCAAGCCCGCTGAAGACACACCGCTCTCGGCGCTTTACATCGGCAAACTCGCTGAAGAAGCGGGCTTTCCGGCTGGTGTTATCAATGTGCTACCCGGTAGAGGTGAGATCACCGGTCAGTGCATCGCGGAACATCCTGGCGTGCGTTTCATTTCGTTCACCGGTTCACCCGGAGTCGGTCAATCGATCATGCGCACCTGCGACCAGCACGGCACGCGCATGAAGCGTGAAATGGGTGGCAATGGATCCGCAATCGTTCTCGCCGATGCTGACCCTGAACTGGTCGCTCGCAAAATCGGTCGCTACACCAATCAGCACTTTGGTCAGACTTGCTGCACGATCCATCGAGTTTTTGTCGACAAGAAAATTGCCGACGACTTCATCGATGCTCAGAAAAGTTTTTTTGGCGAACTAAAGATTGGTCATCAAGCCGATGCGGGGACGCAGTTGGGCGCAGTCGTCAATGCAACGCAGCGAGCTCGCATTTTAAGAGCTCAGCAGGAGACCGCGGAGCGTGGTGGCCATGCGATCTTGGCGGGAGGAACTGCGGAGGTAGCAGGCCGCACCGGGTACTATCTCAAGCCCGCGCTGTTTCGCACACAGCCAGGCATCGATTGCAATCCTTCGGAAGTCTTTCATGCGTTTGCAACGATCTGTCCTGTCAATTCAGCCGAGCAAGCGTTGCAGTTAGCGAACAGTTCGCCCTACGGTCTAGGTGCCAGCGTCTGGACACGCGACATCGAGAAGGGAGTTGAACTCGCTAAACAGTTTCGCGATGGAACCTGTCAAGTGAATTGCCACAACTCGATCGCTTATGGGCTTCCTTATGGCGGCCAAGGAATTTCTGGCGGCCCCGGAGGCGGCGTTAACTGTGAAGACACGTTTTACGACTACACCCAAGTCAAAGCGATCTACGTTTCAGATTATCCAAGTTAGTCGACTATCGAGCGATCGCATGGGTGCTGTTATGGCGACTTGCTGCAGTAGCCCTACCGCGAGGCTTTGCGTAATTACGGACAATGCAAGAGATGGAATCGAAGGAATTGGTAGTTCAGCCCGCTCCAGTGATCATTGTTGGAGCGGGGTTGGCCGGTCTGAATTGCGCAAAAATCCTGCACGAGCGAGGCACGCGCGTTTTACTGATTGAAGCGCGCGATCGAATTGGCGGGCGCGTGCAAACGGATGCCGTGGATGGCTTTCTGCTCGATCACGGTTTTCAAGTCTTTCAAACTGCTTATCCAGAAGCCAAAGTGGCGCTGGATTACGCAGATCTGCATTTAACGCGACTCGAGACGGGCGCTCTGATTCGGCATCGCGGCCGATGGGTTCGCATCGCAGATCCATGGCGCCAGCCTCAGTATGCGCTCTCGACGTTGTTCAACTCCGTTGGAACCGTAGCGGATCGCTGGCGGCTATATCAATTGCGTCGTCATGTTTTGTCGAAGTCAACTGAAGAGTTGCTCAGCAGCACACCGGACTGTTCAACGCGCGAATACTTGCTCGAACATTGGCGATTCTCACAATCGTTTTACGACCTGTTTCTCAAGCCTTGGTGGTCTGGAATCTTCCTGGAATCGGCGCTGACAACTTCGGCCGCTTATTTCCAGTTTGTATTCCACATCCTGGCTGCTGGAGATGTTGCGTTGCCTCGGTCTGGCATGCAAGCCATCCCGAATCAGTTGGCTCGTCGGCTCCCTCGCGAATCGGTTCGCTTGTCGACTCGAGCCACAAAAATTGACGCGAACAAAGTGACTCTGGAATCGGGCGAAGTATTAACTGCCTCGGCGGTGGTACTGGCAACTGACCGAGATTCTCCGATTCAATTGACCGCTGATCAGTCCACGCCGCCTCGGACAGATCATGGTTGGTCGAGCACACTTTGCATGTACTTTGCAGCCGATCGAGCCCCTAGCCGTTCGCGTTTGCTGATGCTGCGCGGCGATACGAACGGACCGGTGAATCACGTCTTCATCCCCAGCAACACCATGGCGAACTATGCACCACCTGGTCAAGCATTAATCAGCGTCTCGATAGTCGATCGCGATTGCGAAGCGGTGTTGAGTGCCAGCGAGCCCGCTCCAGCGGTGACGAAACATTTGCAGGAATT
>JANPLP010000574.1:0-2294 GCA_031426595.1 Planctomycetia bacterium
TGAAAGCAACCACTCCAACAGCGGTTATCAACGAGCCTGCCCGAGCGAGCAAAAGCAGATTTTGGTTTACGCGAGTTTTCATTCTTGGCCGGGTCTAGGTACTCGGAAAAAACGTTGCAATCGTGCCTGACGGGGTTAGCATCGGTTCTTCGGTTCGATCCGCATGATCGGGTGGTAGCGGCCTATTCACATTCACCCTACGCGATTCATTTTTCGCAAATCGCCTAGATTGCCAAAAGCTTCTGCGCGTGCCCGGCGAGCGCGCAGAGGGATGCATGGAAGATTCGAAGCGTATCCGCCTTTGAGACAGGTGAAAATTTACGGATTAGCAGCCTTGCGCAATCGCTATGAGAAGAATGGGGCAAAATGTTAGGACTGACTAGTGGCAGAGCAAGTCGCGTTGGATTAAATTAGCGACCGCTTGTGGTAGCATTCCGTAAACCCCCATTTTGTTTGAGTTCGCTCAATCCCCTCCAGTACTGAGATTGCCTATGTCCTCCCATGAAACTTCTTCAGTCCCAAATGCTCAACGTCTCCTTTGGGCAGGATTTATGGCGATCTTAGCGGCCGGCGTCGGCTTTTCAGTGAGAGGAGGCATTCTCGGGCAATGGGCGGAACAGTATGGATTCACCATGACAGAGTTGGGACTGATCACCGGTGGTGGATTAGTCGGATTTGGTGTGATCATTCTGATTAGCTCGTTCATCGCCGATGCAGTGGGCTACGGTCGATTGATGTGGATCGCATTTGCCACGCACTTAATATCTGCAATTCTCACTCTGGCAGCGGGATGGGCATTTGAGACCGGTGGTAAAGGGGCCGCATTTCAATGTTTGTATTGGGGTATGTTTCTTTTTGCAGTAGGCAACGGTGTGTGCGAGGCAGTGGTCAATCCATTGGTTGCTAGTCTGTTTCCGCGAAACAAAGCTCATTATCTGAACATTTTGCACGCAGGTTGGCCAGGAGGGCTGATCATTGGAGGGTTACTCTCTTACTTCATGGCCGGAGGTGAAGGAGTAAAACCAGTCGCTTGGCAAATACAAATGTCGTTTTTCCTTGTTCCCGTCGTCCTCTATGGATTGATGATTTTTGCACAACGGTTCCCTGCTTCTGAGGCGACAACTGCAGGTGTTTCATCGGGCAAAATGTTTTCGTATTTGTTCCATCCCCTAATGATCGTGATGTTGATAATTCATGCCTTGGTGGGTTATGTGGAGCTTGGGACCGATTCGTGGATCAGCAAGATTACGGGCGCAATTATGGCCTCTCCTCAATATGGCTTGCTGCTTTTTGTCTATACGTCAGGCCTAATGTTTGCGCTCCGATTCTTCGCCGGGCCGATCGTGGAACGAATTTCTCCGTTGGGCCTTTTGGCAGTTAGTGCGTTGCTTGGGTTTGTCGGCCTGCAATTGCTAGGATCGGCAACTTCGATTGCGATGTGCATAGTAGCTGCAACGGTTTACGCGTTCGGAAAGACATTTTTGTGGCCCACCATGCTTGCCGTTGTCTCGGAACGATTTCCTCAAGGTGGCGCGATTACCATCGGCGCAATGGGTGGGATCGGCATGCTTTCTGCCGGTCTCTTGGGAGGACCAGGAATCGGATTCAAGCAAGACTTTCATGCATCCAAACAATTAGCAGAGTCAAACCCCGAAGTTTACGAACGATACAAGGCAGGCAATGAGAACAGCTTTTTGTGGTTCAAAACGGTGGGACTCGATGGAAGCAAAGTCGCATGTCTCGAGGATGGTGGAAAGGAACTGACACGCGCAGGCGAGATCCTGTTGAAAGAAGGCAAGTCGGATGCCAACCAACAAAAACTCGCAAACTGGTGGGAAAGCGCAAAGACAACTGCGGCCACCGATAAAAAGCCTGTTGAAGAAGCAGGCCTGAACGGTGGTCGAATGGCTCTCAAGTTGACATCGTACATTCCCGCCGCCATGCTAGTATTCTATCTACTGCTACTCGGCTATTTTTCCGTTTCAGGTGGATACAAGCAGATTCATATTGAATCGGACACAAAGCGATAAGCAGATAGTTCATTCTCACAACCGAATCGAGAAGTGGAAAGAATGTCCCTCTATTCATTTTTTAAGCGTCAGGCCGTGCCCCTGACGCTTGTTTTTTGTTTAGCGTCGCTTGGTCTTCTTAAAGCAACGGTTGCGCAAGAAAGCAGCGTTCGGCCTGGGATCAACGATCCTTTCCAAAAACCCACCCCCTCCGAGTTTTTGGAAAAATTCGAAGTGGAAAGTCGCGAAATCTTTGCTAAGCGAACGCAGATCGTTGCCGCGGCC
>JANPLP010000575.1:0-5114 GCA_031426595.1 Planctomycetia bacterium
TCGCCCATCCATCTTGGGCAATTCAACGACTTGTGTTCCCTTACGGAATTGGCCTTGGGGACGGTCCAAGGTCAACGTCAAATGTGGGGGCTCCAGCGGTTCGATTTCGATCGTTCCCTGCGTTCCGCACACGCAAAACTGCCGACGTCGCCCCCCTTCAACTTCGACGACACTACTGCGAATTGTCGCGGTCGCTTTGGGATATTGAAAAACCGCCAAACAATTATCGTTGAGTTTGTCGGCCTCAGGGTGCGTGTTGCGATTTACAGCGACGACATTAGTGGGTTTGCCGAGCACTTTTACGACGGCATCGATCAGATGACAACCCAATTCGAACATCGAGCCGCCGCGATAGCGAGCCAACTCGGCTCGTTCACTCATCGCAATCTGCTTGCTAATCACGCCATGAATTTCAAATATCTCTCCAAGCCAACCGTTTTTTACCGCTTCAAATAAAAACTGAAACGCTGGGTTGCTGCGGAACATATAACCCATTTGAATCATAAGCTGCTTGCTCGCCGCAATCTCGGTAACTCGTTTAAAGTCCTTTAGCGAGGCACCTGCAGGTTTGTCCAGGTGGATATGCATCCCAGCCGATAGACATCGTTCTGCCGTCGCGAGCAATTGATCAATCTCGGTTTCAACAAGCACTAGTTGCAACCCAGGTTGTTCGAGTAACTGCTCCGCAGTCATCCAGTTCAAACCTCTGAGCGCCTCGGTACCTTGTACTTTTTCACGCTGCGCACGATCTGCTTCAACGACGCCGACGACTTCGAAATGCTCGCTAAGTTTTCGTGCCGTTTGCAGCTTCCCAATTGCATGCGCATGTTTCGTCCCAATTTGTCCGACCCGGATTTTTTTGTTAGACGGGGCGGCTTGTTGAGCCACAGAATTTGTCTGCACGGTACCTATAACAAGCGGCGCTAAGGCGATGGCGCTCGAAAAGCGGCGGCGACTTATGAATTGCATGAAATCTCCAACGAAAAAATTCTTATAGCGTTTCGCCTCATCATACCGGAGTAAGCCATCTCAAAACAATCGATTTTGTTCGCGCGAGCTCCAGCTGGTATGGCGGAAAGTTGGTAGCGGAATGCGTCAAGCATTTCGATCATGCAGGCCAAAGACTCAAAATCAGCTCCGAAAACCTTGACGGTTTCCGCTACTACCCCCAGTTCAGAATCTCGCAACTCGTAAAACGATGAAGTTGATTCTCACTTCGTATCAACAATCGCCCCTCGTCATCGATTCCTTCGCAACGACCGACAACCTCTCCATTTTCGCCAGCCCGCAACTTAACAACACGCCCAGTAAGCAGACAACGCGCGCGCCAACTCGACAACCACTCATCAGGCCACTCACGCCAATTAGCAAGCTGTTTGCGAATCTGCTGTACCAATTCAATCAACACAGTTTCACATTCAATTGCGCGGCCCGCGAAGCTCGATAAACAAACCGCCTTTTCGCGTATGTGCTCTGGGGCGTCGCTCCAATTAATTTGCGTGTTGATGCCAATTCCAATCGCAAAGCCCGTCGTTTGCGATCGAGTTTGAAGCGCTTCGATCAGGATGCCCGCCAATTTGCGGCCGTCAAGGTAAGCGTCATTAGGCCATTTCAATTGCGTTTCTAAAACTTGCGAGTCGCTGAGCAGCGCATCGGCGGTCTCGGCCAGTGCCACACCCGTGACAAGTGCCAGCTGGGGAAACAATTTCGGATCGTTCGGCATTTCGTTGATAGGAATCACAAGTGTCAGCATTAAACAGCCGCTCGGTGACCACCACTGATTGCTGCCGCGACCACGACCGGCGGTTTGCTGGTCAGCAACAAAAAGAGCTGGTGTTTCGCTGGCGTTCTGAGCGTTAGGGTTCTGAGCGTTGGCGTTCTGAGCGTACCAACGCTTGGCCAAGCTGTTCGTAGAATCCACTTCTTGCAACCATTCGACATGCCGCAACCAATTTTCGCCTACGTCCTCTGTGAGCGGACCGGTAACAATCCGCTGGCCGAGTAATTCATCCAGCGCCGCTTGTCGTCGCAGCTGTGTTAACGAGTCCATGTTGGACTCGCAAAACTCAACAGATCCTCGTCGAAACCGCTAAGTAGCCAATTGCAGCCAGTTCGGCGAGCACCGAACGTTAAGACTTCCATTTGCAATACTCATCGTCGATGCCGTGACTCTCGAATATATCGATCGTACGAATCAAACCTTGATGCTTCAAGTGGTGGTTGCCGAGGCCGCTCTTTTGTTTCGAATTCGCAGCTAGCCATCTTGGTCCCTTTTGTCTGAGCATTTTCGATTCAAAATATCCAAATCATTTTTGCGGCGAAATAGAGTGATTAGGGCGATGGATGGCCGAGAAAACACGTGGCTACTTCCTAAACAACCAAACCATCTCATTCGGTCGGATTGGTAAATCAAGAGTTTGTGCAGTGAAAGTAAGTCGACTACATCAATGCCTCCAACAAGTTTAATCGGATTCTCGGCCGAAGTGGACATTGAGTAATCACGTAGGTCAAGAAGTTGCAGCGAAACACCCGCCCGATCATTGGATGACTTGAGCTTAAATGCCGGATCTGAGAAAACGTGATCTGCTTTTCAACGGGCAATCGGTCTTGACCGCGTATTCCTTGATTAGCTTCGTCGATCAAGAATCGACGAACCTCCAACCTAAGTATGTCGCCGGTTGAAACATCGTCAGGTAGCACGAGATCATATTGCCAACGCTTTCCATCCGGCAACAAATGGTCGTAGCCAACGTCCTGTGGATGGGCTCAAGGCGTGGCAGACCTGCGATCGCATCCGATCGAACAAATGGCAACTAGCAACAGTAGCGGATACATCTTTAGCCACACAATTTGACTTATCGCAGAACGGTCGGGTTCAGCCGCGCAGCGATGCGTCGGCCGCAACCCATTGTTAGGCGACTTTAGAAAACAGGGTAAACGAAACGTAGCCAGCACGCCTTTGGAAACTGTCACGAACTTGGTAGTATTTGGCACAACAGTACACGCTTTTCCCGCCCGGCATTAATTACTATTCGAGCACTTCTATTTCCAGAGTATTGGATTTCCATTTGCCCGTTTGCCAAATGATCGTATATAATCCCGGCTGCGGAAACGAATACGCGGTAATGTCAAAATTGTAATCAATTGCGGGACTATTCAATACCCTTCCATCATAATCTTCAGGTCTAAATGGGTCTGTTTGATTTTCAGATGCCTCCCTCCCCTGAAGCTGACCATTAACGTATTCGCCAATAATGGCTTTCGGACCCATCAAATAGACCTCATATCCGGGAAGGGTCGCTTCAAGAACATGAATTATCCGTAGTTCTTCATTTACCCGATAGACCTGCTTTGTCGCCATAATAGTAATTCTTCGGCCATCTATTACTGGACCCTTATTCGGCCATTTGGAATATGCCTTTGCGAGAACTGCATCTTCTGGCTTGGCTTCTACGATGTGATTATCTTTACGAGCATAAAGACCTCTCCAAGCGTTGCTGTTAGAATCATTTTGATCGTGCATACTGTCGCCTTATTGTGTTCTTATTCTCTCAAGGTTACTTTTGCTTCCTTCTTGGAAGTTAGTCCAGCAGTGGTAGCATGTGCATCTATTGTCACATCTTCAGCAGTTTTGGTTACGATGCCCACGACTTTACTACCTTCTGCTTTAACCTCCCTCTTTATCCGGTATCCAGAGTTCGGTATCGGCCATGGCGTATCAATATTGCAGCTAGGAATCTTGTACAGGTCCATCTGTAAACGAGAATAGCTGCCATCCCCCCCGTGGTTATCAAAATATGACAGATGATCGCTGATACCTGAAGTATGCCTGTCATCAGGGATGCTATCGGCAGCCATAAATCCACTGTTACTGCTCCTAGCACTAGGCCTAGCCGCCATGGATCCAGTGTGATCGATAGAAGCCCCGACTAATTCTGAATCGAGAACATTTCCTAGTTCGGTGCCACGAACAATAATCGGTGTACGCAGTCCATACACTGTGCCGTCGTTGATAGGTCCGGATGCACCCAACGAAACGCCGGTTGCGGAAGCACTACACAAGATACGGTGGTCTGGCGGGGCTTCCGCACTTACTCTTTGGTCTAACTCATACCCCTCTCCTTCACCTCTCATATCTCTGTCGCTTCTCGTCATTTGCAGCGGCTTAGAGGTCAATGTTCCCAACGGCTCCCACTGTACACTGGAACTTGCATGCACTGGAATGCGGCTAAAATCGTGACCAAAGCGAGACGAGTTCGTACTAGCCAATCCTCCTTCGAGTTCTTCCGCATTAGGATGCAAAATCCGCTGCACTGCTTGATTTCCGATCGTGCGCTGCAAGTGAAGGATCGAGCTCACCTCAGGGCTTTGCCCAAAGTGGGCCCGACTGGGAACCTTAGCCTTTGCAGGCGCAATCTGCTGAGTCGTCGTCGGTTTCTGTGCGAAAGTGTGCATAGTTAATTTCCTTTCGTTCGCTTCGAAGCCTAACGCCAACCGTCACCGAGCATCCGCCAGTGAGGTCTCTAAAGTCAAAACGCCCGAACGGATGCTTCGGTGCACGGTTTTGTTATCTGTGATTTATAACGCTACAAGAAGTGAAGCATGAGTTGTTGCAGCATTCATTCGGGCGCTTCCCATCGCGTCAATTCTTGATTGTATCGAAACTCTGAATCCGAATCGTTCCATCCAATGGTAGTTTTCACCGTCGACATGGATAGCACGTCGATTGGACTTTGGCATCGTCATTGAGCAATCACGTTTTCACAGATAAATTGTACTTATCCCAGTTAGGGGTTTTGGATAACCGCATTTTCGGACTTATCCCCGGTTTGTCAATTAAATTATCCTCGGTTTGAGCGACCTATCCGCGGGACTTATCGCGGATCACCTGACTTTTTACGGTTTTCGATTTCCGATAGCCAAAAGGGGATAAGTACTTACCCCCGGAGCTTGGCAACGCTTGTTAGATGCTTAATTTTACAATTAAGGTCGCTTTGCACGCAATTGATTTTCTTAGCCTTGAGGAATTCAATAGGGTGTTTTCCGCAACCTTTGCAAAAATATGTTGACTGTGATCCAAATGCCATTAAAAATTTTTTCGCGAAGAGCGAGGA
>JANPLP010000576.1:0-3382 GCA_031426595.1 Planctomycetia bacterium
ATGTAGTAGCCGTCGAACCGCAGCAATGGATTGCCGTTGAACATCACCGTGCTAACAGAGCAGATGAACATCACCGACAAACAAAGGAAATTGAACATGCCGGGTTCACTGAACCACCATAACCAAGTCGCAATCGACGCCAAAATCAACTCGACATACATCCCCGCCGCGCCGATGAAAACGCGGTGCCACTTGTTCGGCAGCATCCACGAATCAGACACATTGCAATACAAACAGGGAGTGAACACGAGGAACATGAATCCCATCTCGTGGCACTCACCACCGTAACGTTTACAACTCAATCCGTGCCCGAACTCATGTAAGATCTTTACGCTGGCCATCGTGGCGCCAAGAAAGATCCAGTTGTCCGCCGCAAAAAATTGTTCAAACGTTGGCAGTTTGGTGCGGAACTCTTGAAAGTTCACACCGACCAGCAACAAAGCGCTGATCCCGAATAATGCGACGAAAAAGAGCGCCGCAGGGGTGAACAGCCACCAAGTAAACGGATTCAGAAAACTCAGAATTTTTTCTGGATCGATACCGCGAAAACGCAACGCAAAGACGTTTGCAAGCTTGCCGAGCGTTTCGCGTTTTTTCTTCTGATCGCCGCGTCGACGCAGTTGCCGTCCTTGACCCGTCGCATCCGAAATTACCAATCCACTACGGTGCAACATACCTACGAACTGCTGCAAGTCCTGCAGCGTGATTCGCTGAGGTGCAAACTCGGACTGGAATCGTTCCTTGATCTGCTGAAGGCTGGTTTTTCCATCCAGCATATTCAGGATCGCGTACTCTTCCTCATGAAAGCGGAAGTAGTTCAAGCCGACTGGCTCCTTAACAACCAAGTACACCCGACCATGATAGCGATGTTTCTTGGTGACCAAGTCAGGCCGCCGACGCAACCGAAGCGGTCGCATCGCACTGTTGACCAAACTGTCCGCCATCGTTGTCATGGAATAAGCACTACGGAGTTAGAAGAAAGACGGAAGGAAAAGAGACGAAATAATAGGCTAAAGCCGTTTTAAAGTGGGTTGATTTCAACGGTCGCTTGCATTCCTTTGCGGAGCACCCAAATGCCGCCCGGAGCTTGGTTCTCGACCCGAGCCGACACGCGGACAAAGCCCTGTTCAATCTCTGGGCTTACGAAATCAATGTTCGCTTCGATGGTCACGACTTCATTAGCATTTACTGGAACCTTGATCGTCACGGGAGCTCCCTGCAAACGCGTCAACGACAGACCACTGACCGGCACACGAGCCTCAACCTTCATCTCCTGCATTCCCAAGAAATCAAGAATCGGTTCACCCGCTCGAGTCCATTCTCCTTCGTCGCGAAGCCGTCGTACGATGATTCCATCATGGGACGCTACTACTCGATGCAACTGCAAACGAACTTTCGCAGCTTCATGTTTTTCTCGTGCCACTTCCGCCGCCAGACCTTCCTTCGCATGCTCGACTTCCGATACGCGAATGCCATAACGAGCTTTCTCGGCTTCTAGCTTCTTGCGCTTCAGTTGCGATTCTCCAACGGCACCTTTCAGGTACATATCGGACTCCGTTTTGAATTCGTCGTCCGCTAACTCTGACGATTTCTTTGCGAACTCAACGTTTGCCGTCTCTTCTGCCTGCCGTTTCGCGGCCTCCCATTCCTTGAGTGCGACGCTGACTTCGACTGTTGCCACACGATCATCAATCGTCAGCAAGTGATCTCCCTTCTTCACGCTCTTTCCTTCGTCGGTCAACATTTCGCTGATCAAACCATCGGTCTGCGCAGAAATGGGATAGCTGTGAATACATTTGATCGTCGCACTCTCGTCGACTATCGCTCGGCCGCGCGACGCCAGCTGGCTCGACGAATTCTGTTGACTTGACTGACTCTGTGGATTCGAGATACCAGGAGTCGTCAGCGGAGCCTGCGCGCCGAGCTCATTGATCGCTGCCGCGCTGAGGCAGAAGACTGCAAAAGCGAAGTGTTGTAAGCGAATCTTCATGGTTCTACCTTATTGGTCTGCCAAATGTGGCGGATTGTTAAAGCGAAGGAAACTAGATTAGATTTGGGCGAATGCCGATCGGAGAATTAGACGCAATTTAGAAAAGCACGTTGACTTGAATCCATTCAACCACTTCATGGAACCATACGAACGCCGCGTTGGCGCGACCGGCAGTTACATCGGCTACCAACTGAGCACCCGGTCGACGACTAACACCTTCCATCGATTCCGGCTTAACTCGCAATTTCACCACTGCGCCCTCGGTTTGATCGAGTTCTGCGCGACCATGAATGGCTTCTTTTGTCAGCACTCCCTTATGAACCTTTGAACTATCCGTTTTCAGTTTGTATTCAACATTTAACGTACCCGTCGATGATTCATTCATCGCCGTATCGAGATACTTCATCCGCTTTTCAGGCATCAGCAACTCGACTTCGTAATCCCCACGCGGATCCGCGACAGTCACCAGCACATTGCCCTTCATGATCGGTCTCGAACGCAAGTTCTTCTTCAAGTCCCAAGTCATCACGATACCGTTGATTGGGCTGACAACGTTCAGACGCTGTTGATTCAGTTTCTGTAGCTCAAGCTGCGCGTTAATTGTTTCAAGTCGCTTAGTGGCTTCGTTCAGTTGCCCAGTGGCCCGCATGTTCTCAAGCCGCTGTTCACGAGTCGCTTGAGGCGAATTCGAAATCTGGAATCGCAGCGCGGTGATCGTCTCAAGCGTCTCTTCTTTCTGACCTTCAAGACTAGTAATCTCGATTTCCAAGTCGCGATTCTGCAACGTGAGGAGAAGTTGTCCGGCGGTTACTGTCTCACCATGGTCGACCAACACATCTTTGACTTCCCCATCCACATGCGCGAAGACTTGATGTTGCGTCACCGGTTGCAAAGAACCATTCGCTTCCAGATCCATATTGATCTGTATCAGGAACATACCCAGCAGTACGGCGCCAATAATCGCGAGAACCGTCATCGTTTTCGGGAATGCGGATCCACGAAACAACCAAGTCGCGCGGCTGATCGCACGCAGTACCGGCATCATGAACAGATCGCTGTGACTCATCGAGTTATTCAGCGCTCGAGCCGTATGTTCATAAACCAGATCGCAACGCGAATGCATCACCTCAGACGGAACCTGACTTTCAATCTGCTCAACAATCAACGCACCGATAATCTCACGCGACGACAGGTCTTCGCGCTGGATGCTCTCTTTCGACAGCACGTCGCCTTCGATTACTTTCTCCGGACGCCGAATCGGCAGAACAGCAATCATGCGTCCGTGCGATAGGTCGACGTAATCCTCAATGGCCTCTTCTAATTGCGGCGGCAAGTCTTCCACGGACCCGTCGTACCACAAAGATTCGCCTGCCGATGTGACGCGCGTGGCTA
>JANPLP010000577.1:0-3827 GCA_031426595.1 Planctomycetia bacterium
GCCTAATCCAGAACTTCTTTTACACAACACTTCCATCTAAAGCGAAATGTTCAATGTCACTTTTCGATGATGTCCTCGGCGATGACAACATGTTTTCAGAAGCTCCCTTTGGTCCACAAGAAGGCTATGCCGGTGTGCTGCTGTGCGCGTCGGCCTGCGATGGACACATCGCGGACGAAGAGGCCCAAAGTCTATTCCTTATCCTTGGCCAGAAGAAACTTTACCAACGGCTCTCCCCGCAACAGTTCAGCTCTGTGTTCGATCGACTCATGGGCCAACTGAAGAAAGGTGGCCCCGATAAACTTTTCGAGAAGTGTTACCCAGTGGTCCCACCCGAGCTGCGCGAGTCAGCCTTCGCTAACGCCGTCGATATCGTCCTCTCTAATGGTCAAGTTGATCAAGAAGAAAAGGACTTTATCGAAGAAATGAAGACCAAGTTTGAAATCGACGAAGCGCGCGCTAAAACTATCGTTAAAGTGATGGTCTACAAGAATCATGGTTAATTGATCCTAAGTCGCTGGTCGCTGAGTCATTCGCGACTAACGTCGGCGTGTACGTTTGAGAGTTTCGTTGGTCCGGCTCGTTTAGGAGTGAGGCGTGACAGAAGACAGCCCGGCATTAGCCACTAGACCGTTTCCATTTGCACTTTGTTCGCGAAATTGCGTCTTTGCACTGTACGGTTTGTCAGCGGCTTGGGGTGCAGTCCAAATCGCAATCCCGGACAGCGGAGCCCTGTACTGGCTTTTCACACTGCTGTTCGCAATTTCAGCCACGGGTTGGGCTCGCTTTGATTCTCTCGCTCGTTCGCAACCCATGCTTCCAGTACTGCAGATGCTGTATTTTTTAGTTTGGCCACTGGGTGCTTTGGTCTACTTGGTCGCGCGTTCGGGCTGGCGTGGGATTGGCATCGGCTTGGCGCATGGCGTGAGCCTATTCGCAACGCTCCTGTTGGCGTTCAATCTGACTCGGTACTGCCTTCATTTTGCTGGATTGCTTGAGTTGCGTTACTACGCTGAGCCTTGAGGGTTATCCTGAACGAGACATGCGACGACAAGGGTAAATCCGTGCACGTAACTCGCAGGTCGAGTACCTTAACGTTTAACGCACACGGCATTCCGCTACTGGTGCTTTGTAAGGACTTTGTAAGGACTTTGTTTTGGGTTCGAGAGTGCGACGCTTCTGCTGAACAAAGCTGAGCAAAGCTCGGCGGACGCCTCGTTCTACCACTGCCAACTCTAAAGCTAAATTGAACAAGGCACTAGGTGCCGATTGATCTCATCGCCTTTCCAACAAAAGAGTAGTTCTAATGCGCCTTAGTCAGACTTATTCCCTGTTCTCGTATCCTGTATCCCTCGCAGTTAGGCTTTTGCAGATCGTTTTATTGTCCAGCATTCTGTTGCCAAGCGCGTTGCAGGGCGAACAGCCTACCAAGGTTCGGCATTCGTTTCTCGTCATGGGCGCGAAGACGGCAATCATCGACGAAGCGGGCGACGCAATTTGGGAATATCAAGGCGGATCACGAGATGGTTTCGTTCTACCCAATGGCAATGTCTTACTCGCCTTCGCCAATCGAGTCGAAGAAGTAACGCGCGACAAACAAATCGTGCTGAGTTACCGGCTCAGCTCCGACAATCGCGAGATCGGGACAGCACAAAGACTTTACAACGGCAACACGCTTGTTACCGAACTGGGAAAGCGGCCGAGACTACTCGAAATTAATTCAAAAGCTGATGTCGTCGTCGAAGTGCCGCTGCAACCTGAAACTGACAATGCTCACATGCAGACCCGTATGGCGCGGCAGTTGAAGAATGGCAACTATCTTGTTCCTCACCTGCTTGCATTCGCGATCAAAGAGTATTCGCCGCAGGGCCAAGTCGTTCGCACGTTTAAAACGGATTTTGAGCAACTCGGTGGACGTCCAGCCGAGAATTGGCCCTTCACTGCAATTCGACTCGACAATGGCAACACGCTTGTATCGCTCACCCATGGTAACAAAGTCGTCGAACTAAACCCTGCTGGAGAAATTGTCTGGGTGGTCAGCAATGAAGACGTGGGCGGCTTATTCAAAGATCCTTGTGGGGCTCAGCGATTGGCAAATGGCAACACCGTAGTGGGAAGCCACGCGGCGAACTCTGGCGTTTCCATGATCGAAATCACTCCGGAAAAAAAGATTGTTTGGTCGACTGAACATCCGCTGGCTGCGGGCGTTCATCACTTTCAAATACTTACAACCAATGGCGTAGCCGAACCCGGTCAGCCACTCAAGTAAGCGAATCGCAGCGACTCATCACCGTCCATTGATACGTATCCGCATCCCTCCATTTTCTTCCATTTGCAGTCAAATTTTTCGATACTGTTGCGCATAAACAAGTGGTCCCAGGCTCTTGGCGGAGGCGGAAAATGCAATGGTTTAGACTGCGGCCTACTTTCGAGATTCCACTCGCTGAGTCGCGACAAGAAGCGGTTCGGAAAATTGATGATGCTTATCAGCAAGTGAATGACCGCAGTTTGATGAAGATTTTCGGCGACTACGGTGAATTGTATCTCCCTAAAGCCGAACATCGAATCTGGTCACCGAACCTCAGCTTTAGTGTCGACAATCACGAAGATCATGCATGCATCCACGGCCGCTTTGCTCCACGATTTGAAGTCTGGACGTTCGTTTGGATTTGCTACATGGCTTTTGGGTTTACCGCCTTTTTTGGGTTCATACTGGGCTTCTCTCAGTTCATGATCGGCACGCTCAGTTGGGGAATTTGGATCGGATGCGTGGCGATGTTGCTTTGGGGCGGCTTGATCGTTGTAGCACATGTTGGTCAACAACTGAGCTCCGATCAGATGCACGCGCTTGAAGAACGTTTTGACACGTTCTTGAGTGCCGCAGAACTGCATCGGCTCAGCCGGTCGCAGCACGGACTCCAAAGCCTGAGTGAATTACAGCCCAACTTTGAGCAACTCCCGCGCAGTCTGGACTAATCCAGTGTTGTTACTTCTCCGCTGGTCCTAGTGACGACTGCGCGAAGGCTACTTGCCGACATGGATTCACTTCGGAAATGCACCGACCCGTCAAGCAAAACGCAGAATGTTCCACCCGCGTGCTCACTAAACAACTCTTCGAATGGGCCGCAGTTGTTATCTGTGCACGGGCAACTAACAGGCCCATGGGCCGGAATCTTGTTGTTTATCGTTTTCGAAATACCAAATGCACTAACAGCATCGCCCGAGCGTTAAATTCTCCGTTTTTGTCCGTCACAGGGTCCACGTAGACGTGATTTGCCTGCATGCGATCATTCATACGCTATCTTCGTCGAAGCCGATTGTGTGCCCGATCCGTCGTTTATCTGTCCTATTCGCGGCCACACGTCAGTGATTCCTCCACCGGCGCGTTGCAATTTGTTGCGACGCCCAGTCAGCGGATCCAAGTCGATATAGTAGGTCGGACCATAGTCGGTGCATCCGAAACCATCTCTGTCCAACATGTTTGGGCGAATAGAGTTCAGCGTCCTTGCAATCGTTTTGTTAAAGCAAGTGCCGAGCCTTGACTTCTAGATATTGGTTCACGAGTGGCGATGTCATTTCTTCTGGGAAAACGTCGAGCGTCAGCGAGCCTGCTGCATGCATCCGACGAATGACTTGATTGCGCCAAGTCAAAAGTTGTCCAGCGGCGGCACTTCGATAAAGCACGGCCGGGTCAGGAGCGGGATTATCCGCAGCTTGAAAAACACTGTGATCGCGCAGTAACACCACTAGCGGCAAATGAGCTCCGATAAGATTGCCCATGTAGTTATCGATCTGCTGCGAATTGACTTGATCGATCACGTTCGTGA
>JANPLP010000578.1:0-5805 GCA_031426595.1 Planctomycetia bacterium
ATTGAGCGCAAACGCTTGACGCTCAATGTCCAGTCGGCGGTCGTCGAGTTTCTCTTCGAATGAACCACGCAGTATATCGAGCTGCGCTTCCGCATCTTCGATCTGCATCTTCTTTTCGGTGGCCATCTGCTTGGCAGTCGCTTGAGCTTGGTTGACGATCAACATCAGCAGCAGTACCAGCGCACCCATCGTGCTCAGCAAAACTGCCAAGAACGGAAAGAGCGACTGAACAAAGTTATCTCGCTGCTTGCGTCGAGGACTCATGCCGCTTTCCTTTGTTGGTCGTCATCCATCGAATCCCCTTTGCGAACCACACGCGGTCGAACTGGTACACCACGAATGATCCCCGCTCGCTCGAGACTGGTTGCCAGTACGGCAACTGCTTCGCCCACACAGTGCGAGGCATCTTCAAGCCGACTGAGGTTTTCGATGCGTCCCACGCTTTCCTGAATCGTCTCTTCCAACTTGCGCAGATCAGACGTCGCTGCCACCAACTGCTGAATAGCATCCGTTTGTCGAATCAACTCTTTTTGCTGGGAACTCATCGCTCGAGCCTGATCGCTGAGCGTCGTTTGCCACTGCTGCCAGCGAGTATCAATCTGCCGCGAACCCTCGTCTTGAATTTTTTCCAGCCGTCCTGCGTGGTTGGTCAGCGCTGTTGAAATGGTGTTCGTCAAATTCGATGCAATCGACTCCGAAGCGGCTTGCGTCCAGTTCGACCACTGGCGCTGGCTTTCTGAGATTGAACGAGACCAAATCGTCGCTTGCTGCTCCACAAGCTGCTGTACGCTCGCGATTAGATCAGCCGTCATCTGCTTGACAGGCACGAGAAGATTTTCTCCCTCATCGTGCGGATCGGTGGCCAAGAACTCGATCATCGTGTCTTCGATGCCATGGTCGATCCGCTCGAGCAAGTCGCGCTCGACGCCGATTACCACAAACTGCGCCAACAAGATGACTAGTGTTAAAGCCAGCGCAACCACGGCGGGATCAAATGCGCTGCGTAGGTTTTCTCGAACAACTAGTGAACTGCTTGATGCGTAAGCGGCTGGTACCACTGCTGCCATCACGGACCCTGGAAATTCGGTATGGCTTTTCAAGCGATTCGAGTCTGCGGCATTTGTCGCTACAGGGCTTTCCACAAGCGGATTGGTAGCTCGCAGGTGTGAGACCAGCGGATGCGATTCGGACAGCAGCAAAGTTGTCCCTAGCAAGCCAAGCACTGGAATGGCGCAGATGATCATGCGCACCAAACTGTAGCTCTGTCGCTGACGCTCTCCGTCAGCCAAAGAAAGGGACTGAAGGTCTGCTTCGAGCGCATCGCGCCGGCCACGTTTCAATTGCAAATTCAGGATTCGATTCAGCCGCAATCCAAACCAACTTGCTTGCCAAGTTGCGGGAAGTGAAAGCCAACTCGCTTCCAACCAACGCGGTCTCTCCGCCGGGAATACATCGCAGCCTTCATCGACCAAGCCGGTCAAGGCGTCCACCGCGGAACTCGTCAAACGCACCTGACTCAACGCATTCCAAAGTTTGATCAGCAAATAAGCAGCGGCGACAAAGAACACTGCTAGCGATGCCGCAGCCGTCCAGTGACTCAACGCAAATCTCCGGAGCAACGGGTTGTTCAATGGCCCTACAATGGTCAAGGCGTAAAAGCACGCGGCCAGACCGGTGCCCAGTAGCAAGCCCGAGGTGAATGGCTGTACGAAACTACTGCGATAAGTTTGGCGAGCTGAACTCACGATTCACCACTTCCTTGTAGTGATCAATTTCGAAATCAATTCGGCTTAGAGAAACCGACGTTAGCGCGGATTGTGGCTAGAGTCAGCCGCGGCGTCCAGGTGAATTTCTCGGCAGCCAACGATAGCAAATTCTCTATTCGATCCCCTCACCCCTTTGACGCTCTGTTTTTCCGTGCTGAGACGGGCGCGATGACGGGGGACCAATCGCATCTCCGCCCACTCGCTCTTGTCGTGCGCTTTCGGTTGTTCTACAAGCCAACTTATCTCCACGTTATTTCTGATTTGGGCACCCTAGAGGCAACCAAAATGCAATCCCATCGACTAAACAAGACCGTACTCGGTGTCGCCGTTGTTGCTTTTGGATGGATGAGCCTGTGGAGTCCATCGTCGGGAGCCCCCAGTTCCACCGGGACGAACCTAAACGAGCCGCTCCAAGTGTTTTCCTCCATTTTGGGAACCGGCTCCCAGCAATTAGTGGTCGTCGACTCGGCGAATCGATCCCTGGCGATCTATCACATCGATCCGACGCAAGGAAAACTCATTCTCAAAAGTGTCCGCAATCTGACTTGGGATCTTTCCATGGAACAATTCAATGGGCAATCGCCGCTTCCGAGCGACCTGCGCCAAGCCCGCTGAATCGAGATCGCTCAGTTGGGATTGCCGACTGACTGTTGGGTGGGTTCAGTCAGGCTGAGCTAGGCCTGTTTCCGTACTTGAAATGCTACCAGAAAACCCTGATAAGCATTCTTTTGCCCGCTTTTTGACCTTGGGTAGCTCGAACTGAGCGAGCTCCAAAAAACGGGTGCGATCTCCCAATTAGAGGGATCGCGCGGCTTGTAGGGCTACATTGCCAACTCCACGTCCCTGCCTGATGGGCAAGATTGCGCATACAGAATATTTTAAGCCCTTGAGAATTTCGTTTTTGCTCCCCGGCAGGTTAGTATAGGAGTTCAGTTGTGAACACGATGCACGAGAGGCGAAGAATGCCGGGCTCGCGAAAATAGATACTTTCATGGCTGACTTTTCACCTTTTTGCACTATTCTAGTTGCTTGACCCAGGGACGGGTGAATTCGCAAAGGAAGGCGACGTGACGTTTCGCTTCAGGTTTTAGGAGTCCGACAAACGATGTCAGCCCAATTCATTACGCTGGAAGAAGCCGCCAAAAAGCTAGGCGTGAATACGGAAGAATTGGTAGAAATGCGCTCGCGCGGCGACATTTTTGGTTACCGTGACGGCGGCAGTTGGAAGTTCAAACCTGAAGAAATTGAGCGTGTTGCGGCGGAAATGATCGGCGGAGCGCTCGATGAAGACCCAGCAGGCTCCTCGATTCTCGTGTCTGAACAAGATTTGGGCCCAACTGGCAGCAAACATGGCAGCACCATTGGTAGCGACATCAATATCGCCGGCGATGCGAGCGACGCAGATAGCGACGTGGCGTTGGTCGCGGACCCAGGTAGCGGTAGCGACGTGCGTCTGATCGCTGGAATGAATTCTGACGAGCCACGTTTGTCGCTCGACGATGACGATGACGACGAACTTTCATTGGCCGGCGACGATGATGACGATCAGTTGTCAGGTGCCAGCGGTGCATCGGGGGCGATCAAATTTGGATCAAGCGCTGAGAGCGCCATTAAACTCGGCTCGGGGACCGGCGTCGGCAGCGATGTTCCACTTACCGGCTCGGATGCGTTCGATCTCGACCTCGGCATGGAGGGCTCTGGAATCCTCAGCGGCCTGAGCGGAAAGGGGAGCGAGATTATTAAGGGCGATTCCGATCCATCGCTCGACTTGGACCTTTCCGACGACAGTGACTTGGTGCTCAGCGGCGGCAGCGATCTAGCGCTCGGTAACGACAGTGGCATTAACTTGATGAGCCCCGCCGACAGCGGTATTTCGCTCGAAGACGAACCACTTGATCTGGCTGCCAGCGGCATCTCGGGACTTGATCTAGCTTCGGAAGGTTCCGACGCCGCTTCAGGCGTTGGGTCTGGCCTCGGTTCGGCCGTCAATTTTCAACAAGACGAAGAGTTTCAACTTTCCGCTTCTGGCAGTATCGAAGCGGATGAAGATTCCGGTTCACAAGTCATCGAACTCGAGGATTCGTCGGAGTTCGGGGATGCCGCCGTTGCACTCCCTGCCGCCGATGGTTTTGACGCTTTCGGAGCCGCCGACGGTGATGGACTCGATATGGGTGGAGCGCTAGGGGCTAGCCCAGCAGGCGCAGCCATCACAATGGGAGCTCCTGAAGTTCCGTACAGCATGTTCCAAGTGATGAGCCTGCTAGGCATCCTGTTGCTGATGTGCATGTCCGGTATTTTGGTGACCGATGTGGTTCGCAATATGTGGGCTTGGTCCGACACCAGCGACCTAACAAGCGGCTTCACCGAGATGGTGCTAAGCGCGGTCGGCGCAAAGAAATAGCCAGTATTGGCTTAAGTAGCCTAGCATCGAAAATCAGCCTTCTCACGGGACGCAAATCTTGGTAGCGTCCCGACTTGAAGCGGCTTGTCGCAATCGCGATGCGCTTCTACTAAATTATCTCTCACGGTCGATGCTACAAGAAAGGAGTCTTGGATGGCAAAAAAGTCGTACGCCCAATTGCCAAGTCTTCTTCAATTCGCACCCTTTAATTCCGCGACGTTGACCGCAGTTCGCTGCATGTTTGCAGTGGGCTTTGTAACAATTCTCGGCTGCGGCTCGAACACCCAAAGACTTCAGCAACTGCAAAATGAAAACGATCGACTGCTCAGCGAGTATCGAGCGCAGCGCGACCAAGTAACACAACTTAATGAACGCCTTGCCGCTGCGCAGAGCCGTTTGGCAGAAAGCGAAAAACTGCTCGCGCGCCAATCGCCACTCCCTTCAAGTCGACTTTCGCGATTAAATAACGAACCTACCAGCCTCCCGCAATTCGGGCAATCTAAAGAACGCTTAGCCAACTCTGGGAACGCCACTCGTAATGGCACTGCAGATACTTCTTCGAACACAGGCAAGCGAGCGAACAGTGGATCGCAAGCGAACGTTGACACAAACGCCGGATCGGGAACAGATCTGTACTGGCGGCCAATGCGCCGCGAGAGTCCGTAGCCTCCCAAGCCCAATTTGCTGAACACCAGTTTGCTGAACGCCAGTTTGCTGAACGCCAGTTTGCCCAACACCTACGTGACTTCGTCAGATTCCAATCGATGGTGCTGACACGCCCAGTGTTCTGCTCTTCCACCGGAAATCACTCGGTCGCAGAAACGCAACTAGTCCTGCGATCATCAGCCACTCGAACAGAAATAAATTCATCGCATACTCGATCGCTAGATGCAGCAGGAATGCTGACACAATAGCGGCGATCCTCAAGCGAGGAATCCACAGGGTGAACGGCAACGCGACCTCAATGGCCAGCACGATCCAAGTTACCGACTTCACTGTCCAAGCGGACTCGAACAGAAAATCGGGTAGCCAAAATCGACCGAACACGTCGTCCATCCGAGCAACGTAGTACAAAGCAGTCCCATCCCGCCAAGTCTCTCCCATTAATTTGATAATGGCTGTCGAAAAATAGATCGCGGTAAGCTCAATCTGCACCAGCCGCAATCCCCACGCATTAGCCTGCGTTGCTGTTGAGGGCGCTCCACCGCGAATCGCTCGCCACAAACTCCAGCGATGGTCGACGGGCATAAAAATCAGGAAGAAGATCAACCAACGTATGACTGAATCTTGGCCATCGATAATCATCACATTGCGATGCTGAAGTGTTGTAAGCCAAAAAAAGATGCAAGCCGCCTGAAATCGCGAGGCTACACCCAACAACAACAAAACACTATGCACAAGCAACACCAACACACTCGCGAAAGCGACCTCTGCGGTTTGCGGCAAAAAATGAAAGAGCGATTTGTAATAACCATAGTGCAAGATCGCGGCAGTCTTCGACTGGAGAACTCCTTCGTTCGAAAACCACAGCGCTGCATCAGGTAACCATGCGAGAGCATACACGCATGCCAGTGCACCCATGAGAATCCGCAGGATCGAACACATCACTGGATCGCAACTCGCAAAGAGAAAACGATC